>NZ_JBGKDP010000224.1:0-20428 GCF_042954245.1 Parasynechococcus sp. | reverse complement strand
TGCCGGAGCAGACCTGGTTGTAGGTCGGTTGCTCGATTTGGCCGCCCGCGTAGCCCACGGCAGTGCTCACCACCCCTGGGAGTCGCCAAAACCCTTTTTCAGCACCCCAGAAGCACCCACAGGCAAAGATTGCTTCCTCCTGGTCGGCCATCAGTGGGGCCTTCAGCGGTGTTCCCAACACAGCGTGCGTTGCCGGTGCAGATGATTCAGCGCCGCCGCGGGGAGACAGCCAGGAAGGAAACATGTTGATTGCGTTGATCCGCAGAGCTTAGGCAGTTGATTCAACGCTGTGATGCTGCCGTGTAGAGGGCAATCAATGAATTCTCAGTGATTGCTCCCCCAAGTGAAGGATACAAAGGAACGAATCAAAAGTTGTATTGAAGAGTGGTTCTTCTTTGAACAATGTTCAGCAGAAAGGTGTTGGTTCTTTTGTCAGCAGTTTTCAGCTTGAATGGTGCTGTTGCTGAGCCGTCTCGAAGCGAGTCTGCGTGTCAGGCCCATTTGGCTGTTGACACCATTGAGACTGTCATCAGGGGTGGAGAAGATTTTGCTAATGGCTGGAACATGGCCAGAAAGAAAGACGAATTTGATGGATCAATGAATTGCAAGCAATTGTGTTGATTAAGGAAGGTGTTTCTGATAAAGAAAAACAGGCTGTTAATTCTATTGAACCAGACATAGCTCCTGCGCCAGGAATGTCTGCTGCCAATCGCTGTGCAGGATGGAATGAGCTTCTGGTGATGGCCGACCAAGGAACAGTGGTCTCGTCCTGCGGAACCTCCACCATGCGAATTTCAATTAGCAAGCTATCCATGCTTCCTAGGTCTCGGAGCAACCGTTCCGGACGTGTTGATATGCCCTCATTTCTTGTTGCCGTGGATGCTTAGGACGCGTTGGCTTCCCCCTCAACCGGGTTGAGCTGGATGTGATTCAGCAGCGTTGTGACGAAGGCGAAGAGCAGAAACGGCAGGCTGAGCACCAAAATCAGCCCCACTCCCACTAGCGCAAACACCGGTCGCGACGAGCCCATTAGGGCAAGCCCCGCAGCAAGGCTCACAAAAATGACGGCCATCCAGGCCAGCACCTGTCCATAAATATCGCCAAAGGTGAGCGTGCAGCGCACCGCAAAAGGGGATCCGCTGGTCATAAGCAAGGAATTTCCTTCACAGCTAAGCCACGGACGTTGGAGTTGTCAGAAACCATCCGGAGATTCTTTAGGAAGCCAACGCATCCAGTTGTTGCGATGCCTGCTGACGCTGCCAAAGACGTTTGTACACACCCGGCTGTTGGATCAAGGCGTTGTGGTGTCCCTGCTGAACGATGCGTCCGTTCTCCATCACCAGGATGCGATCACAGGCCGCTGCGGCTGAAAGTTGATGGCTGATCATCACGATGGTCCGATCATCCTGAGCTCGGATCGAATCCAAAATCGCCGCCGCCGTGTTGTTGTCAACGCTGGCCAAGGCGTCATCGAGGATCAACACCGGCGCTGACATCAGCAAGGCCCGGCCTAGGGCTGTGCGTTGACGTTGACCACCACTCAACGTGATGCCGCGTTCCCCAACGATGGTTCCGAAACCATCGGGAAAGCCCTTCACGTCATCAGCCAGACGGGCTTGCTCTGCCGCCAGCTCAACCCGCTGCTCACTGGCGTCAGGGTCGCCGTAGCGAAGGTTGTCTGCCAGGGTGCTGGTGAACAGAAAGCCCTCCTGGGGAACGATTGCCACGTCACGGCGCAACGTTTTCAACGGCATCTGGGTGACATCCATGCCATCCAGGAATAGTTGTCCCGGTTCCAGGGGAACCATGCGACCAAATGCCCGAGCCAGGGTGGTCTTGCCGCAGCCCACGGCCCCCACAACGGCCACCAACTCCCCTGGCTCGATGCAGAAGCTCAGGCCAGTGAGAGTGCTCTGCTCCGCGCCTTGGTATTGGACCGTCAGGCCGCGGGCTTCAAAACACCCCCGGCGTTCACTCGTTGGATGGGGCTGAACATCAGAGGGATCAGGGTCCTTGATCTCTGGTTCCCGTTTCAGCAATTCCTCCACCCGCTCGAGGCTCACCTGGCCGGTCTGGAAGGTGTTGAGCGTGAATCCCAGTAGTGCCGTTGGGAAGACAAGCTGCTCCACATAAAGGATCAGGGCCACCAGTCCTCCAATGCTCAGACGACCAGCTTCGAGTTGCCCGCTGCCGATGGCCAGCAGCAAAAGAACAGAGAGGGAGGAAATGCCCTGAAGCAGCGGGAACAGAGTGCTTTGTGTTCGCGCCAGCCGAATGGCGCTGTCGCGGTAGCGGCGGTTGCGTGTGGCGAAGGCCTCCTGTTCTGCCCCCTCCTGGCCGTAGATCTTGATGGCCCCGATCCCCGAGAGATCCTCCTGAATCAGGTTGCTCAGGGCGGAGAGTTCTTCCTGCTGCGCGCGCTTTTGACGCATCATGCGCCCACCGAATAAGCGCACTGTGCTGAGCATCATGGGGTAGAGCCCGACGGCAGCCAGGGTCAGCCACGGATCGACGGCTAACATCGCGGGCAGCGTCAGCGCATAGGCCAGAAGCGTGTTGGTCACGCTGAGAATCGCGAATCCGAGCAGGCGCCGGATGTTTTCCACATCGCTGGTGGAGCGACTGATCACTTCACCGCTGCCCTTGCTCTGAATCCAATCGGGTTCCTGGCGGAGCATGTGCTCGAACAGGCGCTGACGCAGATCCACTTCCACCTGCCGACCCACTCCGAAGATGAGTTGACGCGAGGCCAGCCGGATCACGCCCATGATGCTGGCGAGCAGCACAACCCATCCCGCCTGGCGCAGGACTCCGGCGTAACTGAATCCCTCCTGCAGCTCGTCCACAACGCTGCGCACTTCCATCGGGATCGTGACCCGTAGAACGTTGACCACCACCAAGGCGATGGCTCCCAGCAGCACCGTGCGGCGATGGGGACGCAGATAGCGGCCGATCAGATCGAGACGAAGGGCGGCCATGCGAGCTCGTGGGTCCCGTTGGAAGGTCAACCTAGGCATCCGGCTTCAACGGCTGGTCGTTCGCCGCTGATCTGAGTGATAGTGGGCCTGTCCCCATCATCTGGCCCTGCGTGCTTCGCACCCCGGGTTTTTTACTGCCAGCTTCCCCTCCATGTCTTCAGACCCGCGTTCCTGGTCCGGTTGCTTGGACCATTTGCTGCAGGGCAACAACCTCAGCTCCGATGAGGTTGTTGCCCTGATGCGTGCCTGGCTGGCTGAAGAGCTCGAACCCGTGCAGACCGGGGCGTTTCTGGCTGGACTGAGGGCCAAAGGGATGGTGGCCGATGAGCTGGCGGCCATGGCGGCTGTCCTTCGCGATGCCTGCCCCCTTCCCTGCGCCCGGCCCGATCTGGCTATGGTCGACACCTGCGGCACTGGAGGTGACGGTGCAGACACCTTCAACATCTCCACGGCGGTCGCCTTCACCGCCGCGGCTTGCGGTGTCAATGTGGCCAAGCATGGCAACCGCAGCGCCAGCGGCAAGGTGGGTTCAGCCGATGTGCTCGAGGGGCTCGGCCTCAACCTCAAGGCACCGTTGACCAAGGTGGTGGAGGCTTTGCCGGAAACCGGTGTCACCTTCCTGTTCGCTCCCGCCTGGCATCCAGCTCTTGTGAATCTGGCGCCGCTGCGACGCACCCTGGGGGTGCGCACGGTGTTCAACCTGTTGGGCCCCCTGGTCAATCCGCTGCAGCCCCAGGCGCAGGTTCTGGGCGTGGCGCGTCCGGAACTTCTCGACCCCATGGCGGGCGCTCTGCAGCAATTGGGCTTGAGCCGTGCCGTCGTGGTTCACGGCGCTGGAGGCCTCGATGAGGCTTCGTTGGCGGGACCCAATGTCTTGCGTTTGATCGAATCCGGGGGCATCACCACAAAGGAGGTTTCCCCTGAAGACCTGGGCCTGACCCGTGCCGGTCTCGATCTGCTGCGCGGTGGTGACTGCACGGTGAACCAGCAGATCCTTCAGAACGTTCTGCAGGGGCAGGGATCCCTGGCACAGACGGAGGTGGTGGCCTTCAACACAGCACTGGTGCTCTGGGCTGCCGGGCTGCAAAGCGATCTGCCGGCTGCTGTTGCTCAGACTGTGACCGTTCTCAACCAAGGCAAGGCCTGGGACAAGCTTGTGGCTCTGCGGGATGCGCTGTCCGACGGAGATGGAGAATGAATGAGTGATGACCTGCGGCGGCCCTTTGATGCCCGATTCCCCATCAGACAAGGCCTATCTCGTCCTTGCCGATGGCACGGTTCTCACCGGTGTCGGCTTCGGCCATCGCGGCACCACCATCGGTGAGGTGGTGTTCAACACCGGCGTGACCGGATACCAGGAGGTGCTGACAGACCCCTCCTATGCCGGACAGTTGGTAAACTTCACCTATCCCGAACTCGGCAACACCGGGGTAAATGCTGACGATCAAGAAGCTGATCGCCCCCATGCCCGTGGCGTGATTGCCCGCCAGCTGGCCCCATTGCCCAGCAACTGGCGCTGTGAACAGCCCCTCGAGAGCTGGATGCAGACCCATCAGCTGGTGGGCATCAGCGGTTTGGACACCCGTGCCTTGGTGCACCATCTGCGTGAAGTGGGGGCCATGAATGGCGTGATCAGCAGTGACGGCCAGACTCCGGCGCAGTTGCTGGAGCTCCTGAAGCAGGCCCCGTCGATGCAGGGGCTGAACCTGGCGGACCGCGTCACCACCCGTGAGCCCTACCAGTGGAATCAGGCCTGCAGTGTTGGCTTCGATCAGCGTTTGCAGCGCCACAGCGACGCGCCCTTCCGCGTTGTCGCCATCGATTTCGGCATCAAGCGCGCCATTCTCGATCGACTGGTCGCCCATGGCTGTGATGTCACGGTTCTGCCGGCAGACACGGATCTGGCCACGGTTCTCTCCCATCGCCCGGATGGTGTCTTTCTGTCCAACGGTCCTGGCGACCCAGCAGCGGTAACTCACGGGATTGCCCTGGCCAAGCTGTTGCTGGAGCAATCCGAGCTACCCCTGTTTGGCATCTGTTTGGGCCATCAGATTCTTGGTCTGGCCCTGGGCGGAGAGACGTTCAAGCTGTCCTATGGCCATCGCGGTTTGAACCATCCCTGTGGCACCACAGGCCAGGTTGAAATCACCAGTCAGAACCACGGCTTTGCCCTCTCCGCCGATTCGCTGGATTCAGACGTCATTGACGTCACCCACTTCAATCTGAACGACCGCACCGTTGCAGCGATTGCCCACCGTCAAAAGCCTGTTTTCGGGGTGCAATACCACCCGGAAGCGAGTCCGGGCCCTCATGACGCCGACTATCATTTTGCCCGCTTTATGACGCTGATGGCCGATCGCCGTTGATGAGGTGGTAGCCAACGCTCAGCATCACTACACTTCGTGCCGATGATGCCTGGGGGGCTTGATCCCATCAGCGAATTGCAGCGACTAACCGTCTCTCTCCGGGGCGGATTCGAACAGAAAAATGGCTGTCTAGTGTTTCATTTCACCGGTCAGCTGGATGCCTACTCCGAGAAGCAGTTCATGGAGTACGTGGGCGATGTTTTGAAGGCAAACAAGCTTCCGTCTGTTCTCGATCTCAGCAAGATCGATTTCCTCGATTCATCCGGCCTTGGGGCGCTGGTGCAGCTTGCCAAGCAATACACGGATGCCAAGCGGTCGTTTCTGCTGGTGGGGAACTCCAGGGTGACGCAGACGATCAAGTTGGTGCGTCTTGAGGAGTTCCTTCATCTGGTTGAGGATCTGACCACAGCCATGAACCAGTTAGCCGCTTGAGCGATTGGATTAGAAGCCAGTATCCCAGGGACATCAACGAACAGCTGGGGCCATTGCAACTGGCTTGGATTGGCGATGCCGTGTGGGAGCTGCATCAACGGCTGCGCCATGGAGCGAGGCCTGGACGCTCTGATCAATTGCATCGGGCTGTTGTGGCCGATGTTCGTGCGGACGCCCAGTCCCGCTTGCTGAGCTGGCTGGAAGACCGTGAACTCCTCAGTTCAGAGGAACTCGATCTGGTGCGTCGGGGCCGCAACAGTGCCGGTCGGGGTCCACGGCGCGCGGACGCTGCTGTTTATGGAAGGGCCACAGGGTTTGAGACAATGGTGGGCTGGCTGTTTCTGAACAATCCAGCCCGGCTTGCGGAGCTCTTCGATCACTTGGAGCAAGCCGGATCCAACCCATAACGTTGCCTCGCACACCATGAGCCCTCGCTTTGAACGCCGCTCCAGCGGCCCGTCCCGCGATGGCCGTTCGGGGCCAGGAGGGAGTGGGAGCGGTCGACCACCAGGAGGCAGGCCGCCCAGTGGACCCGCATCCGCTGGCAGCTCCTCGATGGGGCGCTTGGATAATGGTCGCCCCATGCCCAGCAACCGCCGTTCCGATGGCGGTCGTTCCCCTTATGCCAAACCTGAGCGTGATGGCGGGGGTTATCGCGAACGACGCGCTCCACGGGATGCAGGCTGGGAACAGTCGCGAGGTGGTGATCGACCCGGCAATCGGTTTGGTGAGCGCTCTGGGGATCGTTTCGGTGATCGATCCGGAGAACGCTTTGGTGATCGCCCGAGAGAGCAGTTCGGCAACCGTTCCCGTTCCTTCGACCGGGATCAGAACGCCTCCCGTTCGGACTCGCAAAACGAACGCCCAGGGCCTAGACGTTTTCGCGATCGCAACGATCGGTACGGCGACCGCCGTCGCTCCGGGGATGAACGACGCCAACCGTCCCAGCGTTCCAGATCCCGATACGACGAGGGCCGTTCTCAGCGCCCGGATGCAGCACCGGAGGCTGCAGCGGCCACACCCCCAGCGGACGATCTGATTTGGGGGCGTCATGCCACCCAGGCCGCGTTGGAGGCCGGACGACCCATCCATCGCATCTGGTGCACTGCGGAGATGCGCAGCGCCTCCAAATTTCTCCAGCTCCTGCGCGATGCCAAGGCCTCGGGTGTTCTTGTGGAAGAGGTGACCTGGGCTCGGCTGGGACAGATCACAGGTGGTTCCGTTCACCAGGGCATCGCCCTGCAGACGGCGGCGGCGGAAACCCTTGATCTCGATAGCCTCATCGAGGGCTGCTCGGATCTGGGCGAACCCCCGTTGTTGGTGGCCTTGGATGGTGTCACCGACCCCCACAACCTCGGGGCGGTTGTTCGCTCTGCTGAGGCCATGGGAGCCCACGGTGTGGTGATCCCCCAGCGCCGCAGTGCTGGCCTGACCGGTTCCGCCGCCAAGGTGGCCGCCGGAGCCCTGGAACACCTGCCGGTGGCGCGCGTGGTCAACCTCAATCGGTCTCTGGAAAAGCTCAAAGACGCCGGCTACAGGGTGGTGGGCCTTGCCGCTGAAGGGGACGTGACCCTCACCGATGTCGACCTCAGTGGGCCGATGGTGCTGGTCACCGGATCCGAGGACCAGGGCTTGTCGCTGATGACCCAGCGCCATTGCGACCAATTGGTTCGCATCCCGCTGCGGGGCATCACACCAAGCCTTAATGCCTCCGTCGCCACAGCCCTTTGTGTGTACGAAGTGGCACGGCGCAACTGGATGAAGGACATTCACGGCCAAGCGCCGTCGCCGCCGATTCGGAGGCCCAAGCTTGCTGGTGCTGAATCGCCCGTTGAGGCAACTGAGGCGGCTGCTTCCCCTGAACAGCCTGAAGCTCCTGTGGAGAAGGCCCCGGAACAGCGGATTGATCTGGATCTGAATCCATCGCAGCCGGATGCTGCCTTGCTGTTCGATCAGAACATCCAGCTATCTCCCTGAAAACAGTACGGTTTTCCAATATCTCGGGGCACAATGCCTCGAGGTCCTGTTCCTCCCATGAGTCCCCTAATTCGGCCGTTGCGCAGCCTTGCAAATGGCTTTGGAGTCGCTTGGTGGGCTCGTGTTCAGACCTCAGGCCCTGACGTGACCTATTGGTTCGGTCCTTTCATTACCCGCAAGGGGCTGGAGAGCGAGCTCAGTTCCTTCCTGGACGACGTCAAGTCGGAACAACCCCAGTCGATCAGCCACTCCCTGCTGCGGACCCGGCGCTCTGAGCCCCTCACCATCTCAGCTGAGGGCTGATCCTGCGGCTGATAGCGTCCTCCCTGCAATGGATCGCAGGGACATGACGATCAGCGCGTGGCGTCAGCAACTACATAGTGGCGAGATTTCCTCCCGCGAGCTCGTTGATCAGCACCTCAAGCGGCTCGAAAGTTCTGAGCCTTCGCTGAACGCTTTTGTTGAAGTCACGGCCGAGAAAGCCCGTGCTGAGGCGTCCCGCATCGATGAAGCCCGGGCCGCCGGCGTGACGCTCGGCCCCTTGGCGGGATTGCCGCTGGCGATCAAGGACAACCTCTGCACCAAAGGTGTTCGCACAACCTGTTCCAGCCGCATGCTCGAGCAGTTTGTCCCGCCCTACGAATCCACGGTCACCGAGCGGCTTTGGCAAGCCGGAGGTGTGTTGGTGGGCAAGACAAACTTGGATGAGTTCGCCATGGGTGGCTCAACTGAAACGTCCGCGTTTGGTGCCACACAGAACCCCTGGAACACCGCCCATGTGCCGGGTGGAAGCTCCGGTGGCAGTGCAGCGGCCGTCGCCGCCAGCAGTTGCGTCGCTTCGCTTGGTTCCGACACCGGTGGCTCTATCCGCCAACCGGCGTCGTTCTGTGGCGTGGTGGGCCTCAAGCCCACCTACGGCCGCATCAGCCGTTGGGGCCTGGTGGCCTTCGCCAGTTCCCTGGATCAGGTGGGTCCCTTCGCCGGCAGCGTTGCTGACGTGGCCGAACTGCTCCAGGTGATCGCAGGGCCCGACCCCCGCGATTCCACCTGTCTTGATGCCGAGGTTCCCGATTTCAGTGCCGGCTTCAACCAGTCCATCAAGGGGCTCAAGGTGGGGGTGATCAAGGAGTGCTTCGACGCCGAAGGCCTCGATGCCGAGGTAAAAGCGTCGGTGCAGGCCTCTGCTGCTCAGCTGGAGGCTCTTGGCGCTGAACTGGTGGAGGTGAGCTGCCCCCGGTTCAACGACGGCATCGCCACTTACTACGTGATCGCGTCATCGGAGGCGTCGGCCAATCTGGCGCGATACGATGGTGTCAAATACGGCTTCCGCGCCGAAGACGCCGAGAGCCTTGCCGCGATGACGGCGCGAAGCCGTGCTGAAGGTTTTGGCGCCGAGGTGCAACGGCGAATCCTGATCGGCACCTACGCCCTTTCTGCCGGGTATGTCGACGCCTACTACAAAAAAGCGCAGCAGGTGCGCACCCTGATTCGTCGAGATTTTGATGCGGCCTTCCAGAGTGTGGATGTGCTGCTCACGCCAACAGCGCCGTCCACGGCCTTCAAGGCTGGCGCCCACGCCGATGATCCTCTGGCGATGTATCTGGCTGACCTGCTGACGATTCCGGTCAACCTGGCTGGACTCCCGGCCATCAGTGTTCCCTGTGGATTCAGTGCGGCCGGTCTACCGATTGGGATGCAATTGATCGGCAATGTGTTGGATGAACCGCGTCTGCTTCAAGTGGCTCACCAGTACGAGCAGGCTGCCCAGGTGTTTGCGTCACGTCCGGAAGCCGCGCTGGTCCCCTGAGTTGCGCCACATGTGGGGGTTGTGTTCCCCCTGAACGCTGGATCTTGCGTTGGGTCCTAGTCTGAACCCATGGCTTTCGTTCCTCTCCACAACCACAGCGACTACAGCCTTCTTGACGGTGCGTCGCAGTTGCCGGCCATGGTGGAGCGGGCGAAGCAGCTGGGCATGCCTGCCATCGCCCTGACCGATCACGGTGTGATGTACGGTGCGATTGAGCTGCTGAAGCTCTGTCAGAGCACAGATCTCAAGCCGATCATCGGCAATGAGATGTATGTGATCAACGGGTCCATTGACGACCCGCAACCCAAGAAAGAGAAGCGATACCACCTGGTGGTGTTGGCGAAAAATGCCACCGGCTACCGCAATCTGGTGAAGCTCACCAGCATTAGCCACCTGCGGGGGATGCGGGGACGCGGGATCTTCTCCCGTGCCTGCATCGACAAAGAGCTGCTAAAGCAACACAGCGAAGGTCTGATCATCGCCACGGCCTGCCTCGGTGGCGAGATCGCCCAGGCGATTTTGCGTGGTCGCCCCGATGT
This sequence comes from Parasynechococcus sp., assembly GCF_042954245.1. Taxonomy (GTDB): domain Bacteria; phylum Cyanobacteriota; class Cyanobacteriia; order PCC-6307; family Cyanobiaceae; genus Parasynechococcus. The sequence continues at coordinate 10,329 of NZ_JBGKDP010000224.1, read as the reverse complement.
GGCTCGCAAGGTGGCAGGGTGGTATCAGGAGGTCTTCGGCGACGACTACTACCTCGAGATCCAGGACCATGGATCCCCGGAGGATCGGATCGTCAACGTGGAGATCGTCAAAATTGCCAAGGAACTCGGCATCCAGATCGTTGCGACCAACGATGCCCACTACCTGAGCAAGCAGGACGTTGAAGCCCACGACGCCTTGCTCTGCGTGCTCACCGGCAAGTTGATCACCGATGAGAAGCGGCTGCGTTACACCGGTACCGAATACATCAAAACGGAAGAGGAGATGGGCCTTCTCTTTGGGGATCACCTCGAGCCTGAGGTGGTTGAGGAAGCGATCGCCAACACCGTCAAGGTGGCCGAGAAGGTGGAGCTCTACGACATCCTCGGGCGTTATCAAATGCCCCGCTTCCCCATTCCCGAGGGCCATACCCCCGTCAGCTACCTGAGGGAGGTGACGGAGCAGGGATTGCGGGATCGGCTCGAGCTCAGCCCGGATGCTCCCTTGCCCGACGACTACGCCGAGCGCATGCTCCATGAGCTCAAGATCATGGAGCAGATGGGATTCCCCACCTACTTCCTGGTGGTCTGGGATTACATCCGTTTTGCCCGGGAACAGAACATTCCCGTCGGCCCGGGTCGTGGCTCCGCCGCAGGGTCGCTTGTCGCTTACTGCCTGGGGATCACCAACATTGATCCGATCACCAACTGCCTGCTGTTCGAGCGCTTCCTCAATCCGGAACGCAAGTCGATGCCTGATATCGACACCGACTTCTGCATCGAGCGTCGTGGTGAGGTGATCGACTATGTCACTGAGCGCTACGGCGAGGACAAGGTGGCGCAGATCATCACCTTCAACCGAATGACCTCCAAGGCGGTTTTGAAGGATGTAGCTCGGGTGCTCGATATTCCCTACGGTGATGCCGACCGTCTGGCGAAGCTGATCCCAGTGGTTCGCGGCAAGCCCGCCAAGCTCAAGGTAATGATCGGTGAGGAATCACCCAACCCCGAGTTCCGCGAGAAGTACGAGGCGGATCCAACGGTGAAGCGTTGGGTGGACATGGCGATGCGGATTGAAGGCACCAACAAAACCTTTGGTGTTCATGCAGCTGGTGTGGTCATCGCCGCTGCCCCTCTTGATGAACTAGTGCCGTTGCAGCGCAACAACGACGGTCAGGTGATCACGCAGTACTTCATGGAAGACGTTGAATCCATGGGTCTGTTGAAGATGGATTTCCTAGGGTTGAAGAACCTCACGATGATCGAAAAGACCCTCGAGTTGGTGGAGGTGAGCAGTGGCACCCGTGTCGACCCCGACAAACTGCCGCCTCAGGATGAAGAAACCTTTGCCCTTCTGGCGAGAGGTGATTTGGAGGGGATCTTCCAGTTGGAATCCAGCGGAATGCGGCAGATCGTTCGTGATCTCAAGCCGTCATCGCTGGAAGACATCTCCTCGATCCTTGCCCTCTACAGGCCGGGTCCCCTTGATGCTGGCTTGATTCCCAAATTCATCAACCGCAAGCATGGCCGGGAGGCGATCGATTTCGCCCACGCGATTTTGGAGCCGATCCTGTCAGAGACTTATGGGATCATGGTGTATCAGGAACAGATCATGCGGATCGCGCAGGATCTGGCCGGTTACTCCCTGGGTCAGGCAGACCTGCTCAGGCGGGCGATGGGCAAGAAAAAAGTGTCCGAGATGCAGAAGCATCGCGGCATCTTCGTCCAGGGTGCTGGAGAGCGCGGCGTTGCTGAAAAGGTCGCCGACGAACTGTTCGATCAGATGGTTCTCTTCGCTGAATACTGTTTCAACAAGAGCCATTCCACGGCCTATGGCGCAGTCACTTACCAGACGGCTTACCTGAAAGCGCACTACCCGGTCGCTTACATGGCGGCCCTGCTCACGGTGAATGCCGGAGCCGCCGACAAGGTGCAGCGCTACATCTCCAATTGCAGTGCGATGGGGATTGAGGTGATGCCCCCGGATGTGAATGCCTCGCTCACTGATTTCACCCCCAACGGCGATCGGATCCTGTTCGGACTCTCCGCCGTTCGCAACCTTGGTGATGGTGCGATCCGGCAATTGATCGCTGCCCGCGATAGTGATGGACCTTTCCGCTCCCTGGCGGATCTGTGTGACCGGATCCCTTCTTCGGTGCTCAACCGCCGTGGTCTGGAGTCGTTGATTCACTGCGGTGCCTTGGATACCATGGATCCGCAGGCCAACCGTGCTCAGTTGATGGCTGATCTGGATCTGCTGCTCGACTGGGCCTCCTCACGGGCCAAAGACCGAGACAGCGGCCAGGGTAACCTCTTCGATCTGATGGCTCCTGCCGCCGATGCCAATGGGCCGGAGGATCTCAGCTATGCACCCAAGGCTGCACCGGTGCCAGATTATCCTCCAACCGAAAAGCTTCGTCTCGAAAAAGATCTGGTGGGCTTCTATCTGTCGGATCACCCGCTCAAACAGCTCACGCCCTCGTCGAAGTTGCTGGCGCCCATCGGTCTGGGCTCCCTGGAAGAACAGCTAGATAAAGCCAAGGTGAGTGCCATTGCGATGGTGGCTGAAATGCGCCAAGTTACCACCCGTAAGGGCGATCGTATGGCGATTCTGCAGCTCGAGGATCTCACTGGAAGTTGCGAAGCCGTAGTGTTCCCCAAGAGTTATGCCCGCCTCGCAGATCATCTGATGGCTGAAGCCCGCCTCTTGGTGTGGGCTGGGGTCGATCGACGTGACGAGCGCGTGCAGCTGATCATTGACGACTGCCGTGCCGTTGATGAGCTCAATTTGCTGCTGGTTCAACTCTCCTCCGATCAGGCCAGCGACATCGCCATTCAGCACAAGCTGAGGAAATGCCTGAACCAACATCGCCCCGAGCGGGATGAGCTGGGTGTGAAAGTGCCTGTTGTCGCCGAGGTGTGCCACGGCGACAACGTTCGCTATGTGCGACTTGGCTCCCAGTTCTGCGTCAAAAACGTTGATGCAGCGATCGCGTCACTGCGCACCCAATCGTTTGAAGCCCGCAGCAGCGACCGTCTCGTGCTCTCCTGATCAGGAGAATTTGATCAGGTCTTTGATTACTTTTGCTACTCCTTCTGGGCCCGGATCGACTCCTTCATCCGCTGGATGTTCGGCTTGAAATTCTCGAAGCCGAGCAGAGAACCCGGTTCGGGATCCCAGCTGGCGGTCAACACGCCAACACTGAGGCCCACCAGGCCCAAGAGGAAAAACAGGCCGGATCCCGTAAGCGTGAGGCCAGGAGCGATGTCGGCGATGCCACGGGTGACGACGAAATAACTGCCAACAAAAACTCCCATCCCAGCAAGGGACGGGAGGCCTGTGAACACAGCCACTCGGCGCGTCATTCGATCGGCCACGTAGCGAGGAATGGCTTCATGCCGAGGCGTCCCTGAAGCAGGCTTACTCATCTTCCCAGACCCTTTCGGCTCAAAGGGGAGGGCATTGCGTTGCTCAGGCATGGGGTAGGTCGATCAGCCGCGGATGCCCAGTTTGGCGATCGTGTCGGCGTAGCGTTGTTCGCTTTTGCTGCGCATGTAGCTCAGCAGGCGCTTGCGGCGACCAATCATCTTGAGCAGTCCCTGGCGTGAGGAGAAGTCATGGATGTTGTTCTGCAGGTGGTTGCTGAGACGGCTGATCCGCTCACTCAGCATGGCCACCTGGACCTCGGCAGAACCGGTGTCGGTGCCGTGGGTCTGGTGGGTGTTGATCAGCTGCTGCTTCTTGGTGGTATCAAGCGACATGCGCGGGGGGCGGCCCTGTCAGTGCAAACAATCAGCTTACCTTCGCGTGGGACGGCTCAGGCCGATTCGCGGCTCAGCCATTGCAGGCAGCTCCGCAGCCAGGCGTCCTGGTCGTCTCCCGCAGGTGGTTGGCCATCTGCCCCCTCAGCGATTGCACGGATGGCCCGACGAATTTCCAGATCGTCGTAACCCAGCATCGAGAGGGTGGCTTCCACGTCGGCACTGCTTGCCGGCATCTGCTCCGAGCTGACGCCTTCCGCCAGCGATGGGGCGGGATCCACGCCCGCGAACGAAGCAATTGAAGCCCTGAGTTCCACCGCCAGGCGCTCAGCGGTGCGTTTTCCGATGCCCTGCGCCTTGCAGAGTCGGCGCAGATCACCGCTGCTGATCGCTTCCACCAGCTCCTGGGGCTTGCATTCCTGCATCAGCGCCAGACCCGCCTGGGAGCCCACACCGCTGACGCTGATCAACAGTCGGAACAGATCCCGCTCCTGGCGCAGGGGAAAGCCGTAGAGGCTGCTGCCGTCCTCTCGCTGCACTTGATGAATCCACAGGTTCAGATCGCCATCAGCCGGAAGCTTGTGCTGATGCCGCTCAGTCAGGTGCACCTCATAACCGACCCCACCGCAGAGCAGCAGAACGCCGCTACGATTGCCTTGGGTCCAGTACTCCATCGGTCGTCCTTGCAGCCAGCCGATCATGGGGAGAGGTTTCAACCGCGTCATGTTGCCGCAGCTGTCATTGCCTGTCTCTGCTTTCAAGCGCATTGTGCGCCGTTTGCTTCAGGTGCTGTGCGTTCTATCGATCGTGGTTTCACTGACGGCATGCAATGGATCTCAGCCGCCACGCGCTCTTTTGAATGAAGCGCTGGCCCTGCAGATTCAGCTCACCCAGTCGGCCATTGCCAGCTCCCTCGATCTCACTCCGATGCCCATCGCCCCCAGCGTGAGTCGGGTACGGGTGGAGGATCAGGAAAGCTTTGCCCTGGGTGACGAGCAGGGCCTGAGGATTTCAGGCCGCTTCGATTGGCAACTGCCCGGAGATCGTGTGCAGGTGGATAGCCCGTTTGAGCTGTTTCTGCAGCGTGGCTCCCGTGGTCAGAGTTGGCGCCTGGCCAGGCTTAAGGGTGGATCCGAAGACCGCCAGGCCTGGCTGACTTATCCCTTGGGGTTGGAGAAAGCCTGAGCTCTAACGTCGCGCCGACAGGCTGATCAGGGTGGCGGCCAGCACAAGCATCCCGCCACCCACCTGCCAGACATTGATCGATTCTGCAAACCAAAGCCAGCCCCAGCTAGCGGCAAAGACCACCTGCACGTAGTTAATCGACGTGGCCTGGGCGGCGGGCAGACAGCGCAGGCCCTCGGTCACCCAAATTTGGCCCAGCTGGGTCATCACCCCGACCCCCAGCAACCAGAACCATTCGATGCCCTGGGGCCAGACCCCTTGGTGCAGAACCCAGGGCAGGGTCAGGGGAACCGAGATCATCGGGAAGTAGAGGATGATCACCAACGGATGCTCGGTTTGAGACAGCCGCCGCACACTCACGTAGGCCAGGGCGGTCATCAGAGCGCCACCAATACCGATCAGGGCAGGGATCAGTTGCGTAGGTTGGGCTGTTCCTGTGAGCCACTGCGGTTCCACCACCAGGGTGACGCCGATCCAGCCCAGCAGAACCGCTGCACTGATGCGCCTGCGCAGGGGCTCGCCCAGCAGCAACAGGGCTCCCAAGGCCGTGAAGGTGGGGTAGGTGTACTGGAGCACCGTCGCTGAAGCGAGCGGCAGCTGGTCAATCGCTTCGAAGAAGCACAGCAGGGCCAAGCTGCCTAGCACCCCCCGGGCCAGCAGCAGCCCCCGTCGATGGCCCCACGTGCAGACCCCAGCCAGGCGCAGGCCTACAGCCGTTAGAACGATGCTGATCAGGGCCCGGCACAGCACGATTTCCGCCACCGGAATCCGACTGTTCAGTTGCTTGACGCAGACCGTCATCAGGCTGAAGGCCAGGGAGCTGAGGATCAGGGCACGGCTGCCCCGCACCGATTCCCGGTTCCACCAGGGTTGTGGGTTCTGCGGTTCGGCCATGGCTGTTCTGATGACGGGGTGCACGGAACCCTGCGACTTCGCAGAATGGACCGATGGTGAACGCTCGCCTGCACCCCAGAACGATCGAGGCCGTGAAGGAACGGGCCGACATCGTTGATGTGGTGGGCGAGCACGTGGTGCTCAAGAAGAAGGGACGGGAATTCGTCGGGATCTGTCCGTTCCATGACGACAGCAAACCGTCGATGACGGTGTCGCCCGCCAAGCAGTTCTACTACTGCTTCTCATGTGGTGCTGGCGGCAACTCCATCAAGTTCCTGATGGAGTTCCAGCGCCAGAGCTTCAGCGATGTGGTGCTGGATCTAGCGCGGCGTTATCAGCTGCCGATCGAGACGGTGGATGGTCCGCAGCAGGAACGGCTGCGGCAACAGTTGTCCCGCAGGGACAAGCTGCAACGGGCCCTGGCTCTGGCTGCCGGTTGGTTTCGCAGCCAGTTGATGGCATCCACGGGCGCAGAGGCCCTCAAGTACCTCAATGAGGCCAGAGGGCTTAGCTCCGCTACCCAGGAGACCTTCCAGCTCGGCTATGCGCCGGATCAGTGGGATGGTCTACTGAAGCATCTTCAACAGGTTGAGGGGCTGGCGCCTGAGCTTCTCGAGGCTGCTGGGCTGGTGGTTCCCCGCAAGGGCGGCAACGGGTTTTATGACCGCTTCCGTCATCGGGTCATGGTTCCGATCCATGACCGTCAGGGCCGGGTGATCGGTTTCGGGGGACGCAGCCTTGATGGCAGCGAACCGAAATACCTCAACTCCCCTGAGACCGAAGTGTTCGAGAAGGGAAAGCATCTGTTCGGTCTCGACAAGGCCTCCAATGCCATCCGCAAGGACGACAGGGCTGTGGTGGTGGAGGGCTATTTCGATGTGATTGCCCTGCATGCCGCCGGCATTACCAACGCTGTGGCCTCCCTCGGCACGGCCCTGAGCAGTCAGCAGATCACCCAGTTGTGCCGCGTCAGCGACAGCAAGCGGATCGTTCTGAATTTCGATGCCGACGGCGCCGGTGTCCGTGCAGCCAATCGGGCCATTGGCGAGATGGAACAGCTGGCGATGCAGGGCCAGCTGGAGCTGCGGGTTTTGCACCTTCCTTCAGGGAAGGACCCCGATGAGTTCCTCAAACAGAACGGGGCCGGCGATTACCGCGCTCTGCTCGATCAGGCCCCCCTCTGGCTGGATTGGCAGATCGAGCAGGTGCTGGAGGAGCGCGATCTCAGCCGGGCCGACCAATTCCAACAGGCGGTTACGGCCCTGGTGGGGCTGCTGGGCAAACTCCCCCAGTCCGCCGTGCGCACCCACTACCTCCAACGGGTGGCGGAGCGCCTCAGTGGTGGCCAAGGACGCCTGGCGCTCCAGCTCGAGGACGACCTGCGCCAGCAGGTGAAGGGCCAGCGTTGGCATGGGCGCTCCAACCGTCATGAGCAGCCCAGTGAATCCGGGCAGCGGGAGCACTGTGAGGCCGATCTGCTGCGGCTTTATCTGCATTGCCCTCGGCATCGGGCCACGATTCGCCAGGAACTGCGCAAACGCGAACTGGAGGATTTCGCCATTCCCCATCACCGCCATCTCTGGGCGGCCATCACGGATCTGGAGGAGACCAATCTGGGTGAGGGGCGCATGGAGTCGATCAGCCGCTGCGATGACGACGGCGAGGGTCTGGATCTCATCGATCTGCCTCGCTTGCTTACCGATCAACTGTTGCTGGAGAGCAATACGCTGGTGTCCCGCTTGACGCCTCTGCTGGAGCCCGGTGAATTGCAGCGTGTTGCCCTGGCAGAGCCGCTGGAGCAGCTGCGGGGCATTGCTGCTCTGCTGGAGCGGCAGAAAAGCTTGAAGCGCTGCCGGCACCTGTTGGAGGCCTGGGGCGGCCAGTGTCTGCAAACCCTGGAATCCTGCATCGCTGTACTGATTGATCAGGAGGCTTCGTCAGATCAGGCCTCCGTGGATATGGAGGTGCGGGTTCAGGCCCTCTTCGATGACCTCAACCGTGATGCGCTGCGCTATCAGGAGCTCTATTACACCGAGAGAAAACACATTGGCCATCTGGATCAACAACGTTGCGCCAGTTACACCGTTCCCCCGGCCGCCTGAGCCATGGGCTCGTGGTTTGGGCAAACTGCAACAGGATCTGTTCCTCGAGCTGAAGATGTCTGAATTCTTCGAAACGATCTGGCACGGCGAGGGCGTCGGCGACGGCGGCGATCTGGAGGAAGCGCTGCAGGCCTACGTCGCGGTGAAGCCGGAGGAGGGGGATTGGGTTGAGGCTTGCGCCGCCGAGGGGGCCGACCCCGTGGTCGAGCGGTTCGCCTCGTTTGAGACCTATCTCGATAATGCCGATCCGCTTGAGCGCATTGCCGTCACCCCGCAGATGATCAGCGAAGCCCTTGCGTTGTTGCCGTCCTGATGACTGATTCGCAGCTTGATTTCGCCGCGCTCGATCCGGTCAACCATCTCTGGCCGGTTTTCGTGGAGCGTCTGGGTTCCAAGAAAGTCCAGCGGGCTGTTCGTCAGGCACTGGATCTACAGGGCATGCGCGGGCACCAGGGCACCCTGCCGGTGCTGTTCACTGAAACCGGAGGATTGGCACTGGCCAGCACCGATCTGGTGCGGGAGCAGACGGGCCTCAACGCCCACGGTGAGCGGATGGTGTTGCTGCTCAGCACCCGTGAGCAGGTCATTCAGTTGCTGCAGGAGGTCTGAGGCCTGTCTTGATTGCGGTGATCAAGCCCTCACCACCGGCAGATCCTGCAGACGGATGGTGGCGGCGCGGCTGAGTTGCTCACGCCGCATCAACCAACTGGGCTGCAGTCCGCAACCGGCTCATTGTAGGGTTCCACGCCTGTAACGCCGATTGATTCGCTCGATGGTCTGCATCAGGCACTCCCATTTCTGCTGCTCCTCACTCATCGGCACCATCAGATGGGTCTGCAGGATGTCGTGGCTCTGCAAGTGCTGCCTCAGCACGCCGGCCTTGGTCAGTTGACGGTGGGGGCGAAAGATCCGTGCCACCAAGGGGCGTGCCACTTGCAGCAGCACAGCCGTGTCATTGCTCGGTAGGTCCAGCTGCGTGCTGGTGGGATGCCGGATAAACTGTTCCTTGAAGTCGATCCCCACATCGACGTAGTCATCGGCGGGGGACGGGAAACCAGCGGCGATGCGTTCCCCAGTCAGGGGCAGGGTGAGCTGACTGCGCTTGGGTTGCAGGGGAAGCGGCCTGTGTTGGAGCTCCACGGCAGCAACAGCTGGCTAAATAGTACGTATGCACTTCTTCTTGTAGGGGAGGATCCGGTGAGGATGGTGGTCTTCGAAATCTTGTGTTGGCTGACTCCCCTTACCTCGTGGCTATGGCGCTGATCAATCAGCAGGGTCGGCGCGCCCTGCCCCTGGGGGGACGGTCTCAGAAAGAGGTGGCTCCGCAGGGTGAGGCTCCGGAGGCGTTGGGCCAAGTCCTGGTGCTGGAGCTGCTGCTGCGGGTGTGGCAGCGCAGTGATCAGGGTGTTCTGCAGCGTGCGGCTGGAGCCGACAGCCTGCTGCTGATGGAGCTGCCGATGGAACGGCTGCCGGAGGACCTGCCCAGGCTCAAGGCGGACTGGTTGAACACGGGGGATACGGCTGCGTTCAAAGCGGGATTGCAGGCTTTCTCCCCGCGGGCCTGGACGATTTCGATCGAAAAATTCAAGCCGGTGGCTCTGCAGCCGTTGTGGTGAGGGGCGCTTGCTCCCAGATGTTCACGGCCACAGAATAGCGCTCGCCTTCGAACGGGTTGATCCTATGCAGGATGCCGGGAGAGAGCAGCACCAGGCGGTTCACCACCGGTGGGATTGAGATCACCGAGCGGAACGTGGGTAACGGCTCCTGGTATCCGTTCTCGATCGGAGGGTTGTCGGCCGCCAGCAGTTCGCCGCCAGCGCAGCTCACGCGGGGTTGGAATGCAGCTTATAGCAACGGCAGCACGAAACGGCCGCCGCGTTGGCCTTCCAGCTCGTCCTTGTCGATGTGCCAGTCGAGATCGTTGTTGGTGTTGCACCACCACTCGACTCCAGCCCGCTTGGGGGCGAACGGTATTGCCATCGGGAGCAGGGCTTCGTCGAGGCGGCGATCGACGACGGCTTACTGAGCGGCTGCGTGGATGGAGCGGGGAGATCCGATCTCAGGTCGCCATCTGAACTGAGCATCGCCGTCGTGTTCCTCCTTGAGCCGCCCATGGATGTCGCAGAGGTCGCATAGGTCCTGGAGGGCAGAAGGTTGTCGATGACGTGCAGCATGGTCGAGGCTGAGAGATCAGCGGCCATCGCCGAGCCCTAGGCGCGGTGATAGGGGCTGCCTTGGACAATCGCCTGGGCTCGGAACAGTTGTTCCACGAGCATCAGCCGCGCCAGTTCGTGGGGAAAGGTCATCGGGGAGAGGCTTAGACGCCATTGGGCCTGCGCCTTGAGCTCAGCGGTCAGACCGTCGGCTCCACCAATCACAAAGGCCAGCC
>NZ_JBGKDP010000223.1:0-5144 GCF_042954245.1 Parasynechococcus sp. | reverse complement strand
GATCAGCAGACGCAAAAGAGTGCGCTGCTGATGGGGATGATCCAGTCGTGATCCGATCAGGCAGATCAACAAACCGGCAAATCCCAAAGGAGCAAGGGCCACCAGCGGTCCGGTGACCTGCAGGCGTGGAGCATCCGCACTCCAGTCGACACCAACAAGAACAGCCAGCATCTGTAGGACGAGGATCACCACGAGAGTCAAACCAAGCCAGCGCAGCAAGGGAGCAAGCCGTCCTGTCTCAGTGCCGGTCACAGAGAAGATGCTGATAAGCTCTCAACCCTAAGGTCGATGCAAGGGCATGTCACCGATCAACAAACTCTTTTAAGCGAGGCTCTAAAGCACCGCGCTGCTAAGGAAGGGTTCAATCCCGTTGGCATTGCCAGAATCCCGGGAAGTCCACGGCTGCAGCTGCGCACCAAAGCCCTACAGCGCTGGTTGGACCATGACTATCAAGCCGACATGGCCTGGATGGCCGCCCCCCGTCGGCGAGACCCCAGGCTTCTGTTGGACGGAGCCAACAGCGTGCTCGCCGTTGGCCTCAACTATTACGTCGACGCCCAACCCTCCCCCGGCTCCCTCAAAGTCGCCCGCTACGGCTGGGGACGAGACTATCACCGAGTTGTGGATCAACGGCTGCGACGGATCGGTCGCTGGCTTGCGGAACAACGGCCCGACTGCGGCTGGCGCGCCTGTGTTGACACCACACCGCTGCTGGACAAGACCTGGGCTGAAGAAGCCGGCCTGGGCTGGATCGGCAAGCACAGCAATCTGATTCACCCCGAACGGGGTTCGTGGATGGTGATCGGCCATCTGCTGACAACGGAGCTCTTGGACGCCGACCCACCAGCCCGCAGCCTCTGTGGACGCTGCAGCGCCTGCATCGATGCCTGCCCCACGCATGCGATCCGCGAACCTTTTGTGGTGGATGCGAGGCGTTGCCTGGCCTTTCACACGATCGAAAACCGTGAGGACGACCTACCTGAGAACATTCGCGCCGCCCTTGGACCGTGGGTGGCGGGGTGTGACATCTGCCAGGACGTCTGCCCCTGGAACCATCGAAGCTTGCCCCAGAGCAGTGATCCCGAGGTGCAGCCACGCCCATGGCTGCTGAATCTGCATAAGGAGCTGATCCAGAGCTGGGATGACAGCGTCTGGGACCAAAACCTGCGGGGGTCGGCATTGCGCCGGATCAAACCCTGGATGTGGCGACGCAACGCCGCTGCAGCACAACCGAATCCCACACCTACGATTTAGCGACTCCACCTTCGCTCCAGTGCTGCGTCGAATTGGCTTCCGTCGAACGCTGGCGGCTGCACTGGTCGTTCTGGGGGGTTGGTTGGGCGCCCCAGCAGCCAACGCCTTGATCCCCTATGTCTATCTGCCCACCGAAGAGGAGCTCAAGGGCTCATCGATCGGCATCGGTCGGACCGCTGCACAGCTGCTTCAGCTGGGGCAAGCCAAGGACGCAGCACGACTCGCAGCTCTGGCGGTGCGGCTCAACCCAAATGACGAACGGTTCTGGTCGATCCTGGCGGAGGCTCAACTCCGCAACAACGACCTCAAGGATGCAAGCCGGTCTCTGGCCCGCGCCAAGCAGCTGAATCCTGAAAAAGCCGGCCTGTGGTTCGCCGAAGCAGCGATCGCCCTGCGGGCAGAGCGACCTGACGATGCCGTTCCCTTAATTACCCGCGGACTCCAATTGGATCCGAACAACGCTTCGGCCTATTTCGACCTCGGCAACGCCAGGATCATGCAGGGCGCACTCCCTCTGGCCCTGAAGTCGTTCGAAAAAGCCACCGCTCTGAAGCCGGAATTCTGGGAAGCCCTGAACAACCAAGCCCTGGTGCTTTTTGAGATGGGCCAGCGTCAGGAAGCCGTGCGGCGTTGGCGCCGGGTGTTGAAGCTGGAGACCAACGCGGAACCGATGCTGGCTCTAGCCGCAGCTCTGCATCAACGGGGTGAGCAGAGCGAGGCGATCCAGCTGGCTTCCACAGCGTTGGCCAAGAACCCCAACTACGTCCTGCCCCTACATCAAGCCGAACAGCTTTGGGGTGTGCGCATCCGTGAGGCGACGGCTCAATTGCTGAGCGAGCCGCAGCTCACCAACAGCGTGGAACGAGCCCAAGCCAACGCAACGTGGAAGAAAAGCAAGTGATCATCTGTAGGCTGAGTGCCTTCCGGTCGGAGAGCAATAGACCGAATGGCTGAGGAGCGCGTTCAATCGATCGCCCTGCATCAGGAGATGCAGCGTTCCTACCTCGAATACGCGATGAGCGTGATCGTGGGTCGGGCGTTGCCCGATGCCCGCGATGGTCTCAAACCCGTCCAACGGCGCATTCTCTACGCCATGCAGGAACTGGGGCTTACCCCAGACCGTCCTTATCGGAAATGCGCAAGGGTTGTTGGTGACGTCCTCGGCAAGTACCATCCTCACGGTGATCAGGCCGTTTACGACGCCTTGGTGCGGCTTGTTCAGAGCTTCTCCAGCCGTCACCCACTGCTCGACGGCCACGGCAATTTCGGCTCGGTGGATGACGATCCACCGGCGGCCATGCGGTACACCGAAACCCGCCTGGCGCCGATCTCCCACCAGGCGATGCTTGAGGAGATTGGTGAAGACACGGTTGATTTTGCACCGAACTTCGATGGGTCCCAACAGGAACCCACCGTTCTTCCTGCCCAACTTCCCTTCCTGCTGCTGAACGGCTGCTCCGGCATCGCCGTTGGCATGGCCACCAGCATTCCTCCGCACAATCTTGGAGAAGTGGTGGATGGCCTGATCGCCCTAATCCGTAAGCCGGAGCTGAGTGACGAAAAACTGCTGGAGCTGATCCCGGGGCCCGACTTCCCCACGGGCGGTGAAGTGCTGATCAGTTCAGGCCTGCGGGACACCTACCTACATGGACGCGGCAGCATTCCGATGCGCGGTGTTGCTCACACCGAAGAGGTGCAACCGGGTAAAGGACGCCACAAACGCAACGCCGTGGTCGTCACGGAACTGCCGTACCAGCTCAGCAAGGCCGGCTGGATTGAAAAATTGGCGGAATCCGTCAACGACGGAAAAATCGGAGGAATCGCTGACATCCGGGACGAAAGCGACCGCGAAGGCATGCGCGTGGTGGTGGAGCTGCGCCGCGATGCAGATCCGGAGAAGGTGCTGAAGGATCTGCAGCGTCGAACAGCACTGCAGGGCAACTTCGGAGCCATCCTGCTAGCCCTGGTGGATGGACAACCCCAACAGCTGTCGCTGCGCCAACTACTGCAAACCTTCCTCGATTTCAGGGAACTGACCCTGATCCGGCGCACCAGTCATGCCCTGCGCAAGACCGAAGACCGGCTTGAGGTAGTGGAAGGACTGATCACAGCCCTGAACAGTCTTCAGGCCGTGATCGCCATGATTCAGGAGGCGAATGACGCCGCCTCAGCCCGCGCCAGCCTGATGGTGCGCCTCGACCTCAGCGAACGGCAGGCAGATGCGGTGTTGGCCATGCCCCTGAGGCGTCTGACCGGACTCGAACAGGAAAGCCTGCGCCAGGAGCTGGACGAGCTTCGAGCAGAACGCCAACGCCTGAAATTGCTCCTGGATAACCGGGATCAGCTGCTGGACGCGATGGTGACAGAGCTCAAGACGTTGAAAAAACGCTTCAGTACCCCGCGGCGAACCCGTCTGGTGGAGGGCGGTGATGCCCTGATAGCCGAACGGGCAGCCAGCCAACGACCGAACACGGAACTGCTGCGTCAGCAAGCCCTGGCTGCACTGCCCGGAGATGGTCGAGTGCTGATCCAGGCCGATGGACAAGTGAAAATCGTCACGCCCCAGGTGCTGGGCCGACTGCACCTCAATGATCCTTGCCCCATTGGTGATGCACCGTCTCCGGCACGGGTGATCCTGCCGATCGAACCACCACCGCGACTGCTGGCAGTGAGTGCGAGGGGACGCATCGCCCAGGTGCGCTGGGAATTTGCCGGACAGCAACCCGGCCCGATTGACCGTTTCCTGCCCACAGGCCTCGACGGAGACCCCATCGTTTCGCTGCTGTCGCTGCCCAGCCAAAACATCGAAGACTTGAGTCTGGGCTTGCTGAGCAGCGATGGACGCTTTAAGCGGCTCGCCCTCAGCGAAGTGGTGGACCTGTCCGGTCGGGCCACCAGCGTTCTCAAGTTGAAAGAGGGCGTCGAGCTCAACAATGCAGTGATCTGCCGCGATCAGGGAACACTGGTACTGATCAGCGACATCGGTCGCCTGCTGCGACTGCGAGTCACTGAGGATTCACTTCCTTTGATGGGTCGATTGGCGCAGGGACCCATGACCATGCGTTTGTTCCCCGGGGAACAGATCGTCGGAGCCGTCTGCACGGAACAGACACCACTGATGCTGATGAGCAGGCAGGGACTGATCGGGAGAATCGACTGTTCAGGCCTGCGCTACAACCAACGGGGCGATCTCGGCAGCATGGCGGTGCAGATTGATGCAGAATCTGATCGCCTGGTGGGCATCAGCACTGGACCAGGTCTTGTCGGTGTGCACACCAGCAAGGATCGTCACGGACGCTTGAATCTGGAAGACATCAACATCTCAAAACCCGGAGACAAATTGATGGAGGGGACGTCTCTTCAGAACGGAGAGGCCATTGTTGAAGTGATCAGCGCCCATTCAACCGAATCCCTAAGCCCCGATCAGGAGCGGCAATTCTGCTCCAACCATTGGAAATAATCTTCGTCGATTCCACCGGTCACATAGTGGCCATCAAAACAAGACATCTCGAGATCCTTGATCTCAGTATTCTCCACAATGCTTTCTAACAAGTTCTCAACGGTCTGATAAACAACACGATCAGCACCGAGAACATCTGAAATCTGATCACTGGTTCGGCCGTGGGCAAGGAGTTCCGCCCGGGTTGGCATGTTGATCCCATAAACATTGGGATAGCGAACCGGTGGAGCAGCCGATGTGAACGTCACCTTGTTGGCACCAGCGCTGCGTGCCATCTGAACAATCTCGCGGGACGTTGTTCCACGAACAATCGAATCGTCGACAATCAGGACATTCTTACCGGCAAATTCAGTGCCGAGAGCATTGAGTTTCTGCCGCACTGATTTCTTCCTTTCAGCTTGACCCGGCATGATAAAAGTGCGGCCAACAT
>NZ_JBGKDP010000222.1:0-1557 GCF_042954245.1 Parasynechococcus sp. | reverse complement strand
ACCGGAATGTCGTTGTTGGCGTCTTCGCTGGTCTCGCTCTGGATCTGGTTCTGTGCCGGCTGGGGGGCTGGTGGTGGTGGGGTCTCCACGTCCGGGGTGGTGTTCAGCACCTCCATCAGGTCCTGTAGCAGTGCGGACCGCCAGTGCACGGTGCGTGGTCCGGTGTCCAGCTGCTCATGCAACGACTGCCGTTCCTCGGCACCCCAGTGGCTGGGGACCGCCAGGTCCAACATCTGCTCATTGATGGCCAATGGCAATGCCTGCAGGTTCTGCCATTGCTGCGGGCTCAGGCCCAGGGGATGACTCTCCAGCAGCTGTCGAGCCGTCGCGAGTTCATCGCGGTCTGGCACAGCCTCCTGGAGGAGCAGTTCGAGCTCGAAGCGTTGTTGTTCCGGTGAAGCCGAGTCAGCAATGGGGCGTGCCTGGGTCACGGATTTTGCAGTGAATCGAGAAGGTGCGGGCTTCCGCAGCTTGTGGGAGGTCAGCGTTGCCCTTCAACATGTCTAGACAGTTCTTCCGGACCGGTCGACATGAGCGGCGACGCTTCCACCCCTGAGCAGGATCAGACCGTCGAGGCGATCGATGCGCCGATTGCGTCCGATTCGCCAGTCGAAGCGCCCGATCAAGCGGAATCATCCGCAGCGCCTGACGCCGGGGATCGGTTGCAGCAACTCGAGCAGGAATTGCAGACGCTGAAGGCCGAACACGAGACGCTGCAGGGCCAGTACATGCGGATCGCCGCTGACTTTGACAATTTCCGCAAGCGTCAGAGCCGAGATCAAGACGATCTGCGCCAGCAGCTGGTGTGCTCAACGCTGAGTGAAATCCTCCCCGTGGTGGATAACTTCGAGCGGGCCCGTCAGCAACTCAATCCTGAGGGAGAAGAGGCGCAGGCTTTGCATCGCAGCTATCAGGGGCTCTACAAACAGCTCGTTGAGGTGCTGAAGCAGCAGGGTGTGGCTCGGATGGAAGTGGTCGGTCAGGATTTCGACCCGTCCCTCCACGAGGCGGTGCTGCGTGAAGAGAGCACCGAGCATCCTGAGGATGTTGTCACTGAAGAGCTGCAACGCGGATATCACCTGAATGGTCGGGTCCTTCGCCACGCGATGGTGAAGGTCTCGATGGGTCCAGGTCCATCCGATTCTGCCGCTGCCACAGCTGAGCCGCCGGCCAACGAGGATCAGTCCGAGACGGAGCAGGATTAATGGCCGATTTCTACGACTTGCTCGGGGTCGGTCGGGATGCCGATGCCGACACGTTGAAGCGGGCCTACAGACGTCTGGCTCGTCAATATCACCCTGATATCAATAAGGAAGCGGGAGCTGAAGATCGGTTCAAGGAAATCGGTCGTGCCTATGAGGTTCTCAGTGATCCTCAGACCCGAGCCCGTTACGACCAGTTCGGTGAAGCCGGTCTTGGCGGAGCGGCCGGGGCTCCGGACATGGGCGATATGGGGGGATTCGCCGATCTTTTCGAGACGTTCTTCCAGGGCTTCGGTGGGCCTGGTGGGTCGGCCGGTGGGCGCCCAAGGAGGCGTGGTCCACAGCAGGGCGATGA
>NZ_JBGKDP010000221.1:0-3681 GCF_042954245.1 Parasynechococcus sp. | reverse complement strand
GTTCTTACGCTGTTGGCTTATGGCCTGGTTCTGCGCCAAACCGACATCATCAAGATCCGACGGGCTTTAGTTCAACCAGAGCGCTTTGAAGGCTCTCGGGTAGGCGTCTCGCATGGTCACGGAGGTCTCGCGGATGAAGGTGATGCACGCTTTGGATCCGTCGAACACCTTCGCTTTGATCATCATCTGCATGGCTTGCTGAAGCGTTTTTCCTTCTTCGAGGCTGGTGTCGATGATCTTCACCGCTTTGGCAGGTTCACAAGGACCCAGCTCCAGAGCGCCTGCTGCAGACGGGAGCACGCTTAGAGCAATCGCTAGCAGCAGCAATCCGTTGAAGGCACGCATTTGGTTAGATCTTGTATTAATTGCATGGAGCTTATGGCGTGGGTCTGTCGGGATCTGACTCTTTTCTGACCGGTTGTTTTCTGATCTCACTGGCCTGCCTCAGAGCTGAAGCAAGTTCCAGTGCACTGAGAAGAGTCAGATCAGTGCACAAAGTTGTGCACCTATGGCTCACCTCCGCTGCGCAGACACGCTCCTTGGCTATGAGAGCTCTTAAGACTGGTATGCCTTGTCATTGAACAAGGCATGAAAAAGCCTCCGTTGAACGGAGGAATAAGCCAAGTAATCCCCATCACCTGGCGGCCCAATAAGTGTAGTGCTTCTCGTCAAGTTTGTGCAGCTGATCCACCACATCTGGTGGATTGAATTTCACAAAACACCGCTTGGCAGCAGCTTATCCATAGGAAGGTGGAAAACCTTGGCAATTCGTGTTGTCGCCGTTTCTTCAAAAGGCCTGCAGTCACTGGATCGTTCAGTTAGGCTGTGGATATCCTCATCACCCGGCCGCCCGTTTGTGGCGGCTTTTTTGTGCCCGTGCTGCCAGTGTGGACAGGTATTCCACAAGCGCCTTATGACGGTGAACCGGGAGCAGGCCAGGGATGCACTGGCGACACTTCTCGAGGTTTTCGCGGGGCCGAACTACTCGGGCGCGCTGCGCGATGGTGATCTCACCACTCGCCTCGAGCGATGCACCGGTTGGGTGAAGGCTGAAGCCTCTGAGGCGGCATCCCTGATCGAGTCATGCGTCCCCCATGGCAAGCCGATGCTGGCTCAGGCGCAGCAACGCCTGGCTGTTCTGGAATCGTTGAAGACGTTGCAGGAGGTTGCCGTCAACCATTTCGGCCCTCTCGACGATCCCAGCTAAGGGGCGTCAGTCGCGACGCAGCCAAGGCGAGGAATTGCTGAACCAGTCGCCGAGATCATCTTCTGGATGCTCAGGGTCATCTGGATGACGTCGCCCCAGGTCGAGATCGGCCATCAAACCGTCGAGGCCTTGTTGAGTGCCTTCCCGTTGAAAATGCTGCGCCCTGCTCACCTACGTGCTCAGGCTGCGATCGCGTTCGGTCAATTTTTGAAGGTAGACGCGGTCCTGGGGCGACATGAACTCACCCTGGCCCAAGCGACTGCAGATGTTTTGCAGTTTCAATCGTGTCGATGTGGTCAGCGTTATCGGTTCACTTTTTTTAGATGTTAGGGAGTTCCGACCATGGATTCAGTGGCTCAAGGCACCATTTGTTCCACTGGTGCCTGGTCTGGTTTACATATCCTGACGGGATGGATCACCAGGAAACTCAGAGCTTGACGCCGATCTCATCGGACTCGCCCTGGTTGGAGCGCTGTGGCACCTTGTTGCGTCCGCAGAGCGACCCTGCACTGTTCGGCCCAGCCGATGCAGATCTGTACTTCGCTGCAGATGGTCAACCACGCTTCTACGTGATGCGAATCCGCCACCGGCCTCCCGTGCTCAAGTCGATGACGAGGCACCATCGCGTGAGTCAGTGTTTGGGGTCTGCAGATGCACAGCCCTGGTGGCTGGCCATGGCTCCTTCAACGGATTCCGGCTGTCCGCCCCCCGCATCCTCCATCGCTTTGATCAAGTTTCAAGCCGGTGAAGCATTCAAGCTGCATCCGGGAACGTGGCATGCAGGCCCTTTTTTTCAAGAGCAATCAGCGCTGTTTTTCAACCTTGAATTGAGAACGACCAACGAAAACGACCACAATCCGCTCGCATTGGCGCAGCTGTTACGGCTGAATTTGATTTAATTGCCCCGGGCTGTAACGGGATAAACAGCGCAACTGGCGCTGCGTGACCTATATTTGATTTGTAGCAACAGCTACAAACGTTCACTTCGCTACATAGCGAAGCGCAGTTCGACTCAGGGCATGGAACGGGGCCTGAGCTTTCTACGAGGAACACTATGAATGCTCTTCAGCTTCTGAAGGAGCGTGAGCTGCGTGTGCAGCTCCGTAACAGCTCCAGAAAGGCCGTGGCTCGCGGATCTGAATCCAGCGACTACACCTCTGCGCATCTCTCTCCCGTTAAGTTGGCGAAAGAGAAGGTCGCTCCAACTCAGTTGAAATACCGAGGCGTGACCTACGAAGCGATGCGTGCTAATTGGCTCTGATCCCTGTTTCATCCAACCAAAAAGCCCCACTTCAGTGGGGCTTTTTGTTTGGATGGGTTCATGACGTGTGCAAGTCGACAGTGGCCTTTGATGTTGCGACCACCGGATCACTGTCTTACCTGGATGTAAGGGATCAACTGCCGTCGACTAATCCTAGAAATCTTTCGCCGCAGAACGTTCTGACCATTCTCCTTCATCTGTTCCAGCAGCAGCTCGGATTTGTCGATCGTGGCCATGAGGTCAACAATAAAAGACAGCTTGGGTGAATGGCTTTCTCTTTCGTCTTCAGAATGACGTTGCAGCTAAGCGTCTTTCTATTGAGGAAGTTGGTTCAAGCGTCGACAAAATCTCGGCTTTACGCTGATTACAACAACCGATCAAGCGATCCCAACAAGTTTCTGTTGATCCTGCACAGAACGTGCGTGCCCCGCGAGCCTTTGTTCAGTTCGAGCCAAGGGCATGTTTGCGGTTCAAGAGCTAACAGTTGAGGGCTGGTCCAATCGTGCCGAGCACGCTTCAAAAGACAATGCGTTCTGGCATGCCCGTGCCCGTAGTGATGCTGATGGGCACACGTATCGCCTGATCAGCGAGGAAAAGCACGTTGTGTGCCTGCTCACCAGTCGTGGGTCTGAGTGCTGGGAGCTCGACTGATCTGTTGCTCTGGTCGCCCTGTTCAGGCATGATCGTTTGATGACCGACAACACGCAACAAACCCATCCGCTTTACGCCATCGATCGCAACCAGATCGATGCTGTGTTGGGTCATGAGGGCGAGCCAGGCCCGCAGCAGTTGACAACGATTGCCGCGTTGTTTTCTCGATATGCGGATTTTCCTGGCGCTGATGATATTCTCGATGATCTGCAGAAATGTCTCGCGCTATGGGGACTAGCGCGAGACGAGTTGAACCTCAAGACGCGTGAAATCTGGGAAAGTGGTTGGCGGCCTGGGCAGGATCCTGTGGCTGAGAGTGTTGGCTCTGGGGCCGATGTTGAGGATGCAGAAGCTTGATGCTTGTCTGCATGGCTCTCTTCCTTTAAGTGTTTAAACGTGAGCCTGAGATGAGATCGAGCTCGCGTTGTTTCATTGGTGATCAGCTAAAGAGAGAGAGGATCGAAGCTTCTGGCGAGAAGCGCCCTGGGGCCATTTGCTTTAGAGGATGGGTTGTTTTCTCCTAGAGCACCTCAGGCGGTGCAAGCGGAGCGTCGAATGGCGT
>NZ_JBGKDP010000220.1:0-3892 GCF_042954245.1 Parasynechococcus sp. | reverse complement strand
AGCGACAGGCTCGCGGATGCCATCGATATCAACCGGAGGAGCGGCGACGAAGGCGATGACGAAGCAGATGGTGGCAGCCAGCAGCGTGGGGATCATCAGCACACCGAACCAACCGACATACAGACGGTTGTTGGTGGAGGTAACCCACTCACAGAAG
Organism: Parasynechococcus sp.; assembly: GCF_042954245.1. Lineage (GTDB taxonomy): Bacteria > Cyanobacteriota > Cyanobacteriia > PCC-6307 > Cyanobiaceae > Parasynechococcus. The sequence goes on along the minus strand of NZ_JBGKDP010000220.1, from coordinate 3,735 downwards.
GCTTCCCAGTTGCTCTGGCGTCCGCTGCGAATTGCGGTGGACATAGAAGAAAAGAAGACGGATAAACCTCTCCCAAAAAAAAGGGACAGGCGGAACAATTTTATGGACGGAACCTTCCGTTACATGACAACTTAACAATCAGAATCAGCTCTCAAAAAAACTTCATCAAACACTTTACGAAGCATTCATGAAGTTGCATGAAGTAGCCAGTCGCGAGATTGCTGGACAAAACCGTTCCAGTTCATCCGTTCCTCCTCTGCAGCCCGGGCCACCAATAGCGGCGCCTGTTGCTTCAACGCCACAAGATCAAGCTCGTCCACACCGGCATTGATCGCAAGCCAATCCGCCATGGAGCGACCCACCACACGGGTGAGATAAGCCGCACTGAGAGCCTGCATCGAACCAGCGATCAGCCAGCTACCCCCATTCAGCTTGGCCAGTCCCAGCAAGGTCTGCCCGGTCCACTCCACCACGCCCTGGGCGAGGGCCACCCGCGCCAGCTGCGCCGCCGCTTTCCTCAGCACATCCGGCTGCAGCGATGTTCCCCAGATTTCGCCCATCTCCTTGATCATCAAACCGTTGGCGACGGCGACGGCAAGAAGATCCAGGCTGGCGATGGGGGATGCCATCACGGAGCCGGCCACAATCCACTGGGTGCGCTGCTGGATCTGCAGGAAGCGATCACGCCGCAGCGACTCAAGGTCACGCTGCCAACGCCGATGCAGCTCTGCCAACAGCCGCGTCTCAGACGCCGCCTGTTTCAGTGAGCGGCGCAGCGGTGCCAGGGCAGTCCGCAGCGACATCGACGGTTCCTGAACCAGGATCCGCTCGCGCCAGCGATCGGGAAGATCATCTCGAACAGCAGCGATGGCATCGGTCGACGCGTCCTGGCCTTCAGTCCCCAGAAGCAGCCAAGCGGGTTGATCCTCCGGCACTTGCTGAAGCCAGAGCAGATCTGAGGCAAGCAGTGGCGCCTTCAGACTGAACAGGATCAGATTCTGATCCACAAGGCCGCGGGGCCAGCAACGGCTGCCATCGTCAGTGGTCAAGGGATGGCACAGCGAGAGTGTCAACGGCATCGGGCCGGCCAGAGAGCTGCTGAGGTCTGCTTCATTCGGTCCCTGAGAGCCTCCCAAGGCGACCATCGCCATGCGCACAGGACCACTGCGGTCCAGCACCGATTTCAACTCGGCGCGACGGGCCAGATCAGCGGCGGGTTGTTGCTCGAAACGTACGAACTGATCCAGCACCTCATGGCATCGAGCCATCCATCCATCCAGCGACACCGGTGCTGCGAACCGCGGCTGGTTTGGCTTGCGCCCAAGCCAGATCACCACGCCACCGGCAGCCAGCAGACCCAACCCCCCGCCGGGAACATGCATCACATCACTGATCAACCACTGCCCGGCAAGCAACCCAGCTCCAGCCAGAGCCAACGGCCGCAGCAGCGACGACGGTGGCATCACCAGAGCTGGCCATGAAGCCGGGAGTTTCAACAGAAGGGCTGCTGTAGCAGTGATCCTTCTTAGCTCAACCCACCACCAGACACCAGAACTTCAGGCCAGAAGCACGACTTCTCCATAAGTTGGGAACAGGCCAGGGTCAGCCGTGACACACAGTCATCCCATCGCGATGGTCGACAACCGCCAGGGGGTGCGCAGGGTTCTCATGGTGGCCCTGGGCCTGAACATCACCATGTCGCTGCTCAAGCTTCTGGTGGGAGCCATGAGTGGATCGCTGGCGGTGATCGCCGATGGCATGCACAGCGCCACTGATGCGTTGTCCAGCCTCACGGGACTCGTCACCAACAAACTCTCCGATCCACGGCCCGATCGCGATCATCCCTATGGCCACCGCAAATACGAGGCAGTCGGAGCCCTCGGTATCGCCGGTTTCATCCTGTTCACAGCCATCGAGATCCTGCTACGTTCAGGGGAGCGGCTTCTGGAGGGCCTGCCACCCATCCGGGTGACGAGCCAAGAACTGGTGCTGCTTACGCTGGTGCTGGGTTTCAACCTCCTGCTGGCGGCGTATGAGCTGCGGGAAGGTCGGCGACTGAGCAGCAACCTCCTCAAGGCGGATGCCCAGCATTCGGCGAGCGACGTTTGGACAACCGTTGTGGTGCTGGTGGGCATGGCGGGGGCGGTCTGGCTGCAGGTGAGCTGGCTCGACGTCGCGCTGGCCATCCCCATGGCCCTCCTGCTGATCCGTGTCTGCTGGCAGGTGCTACGCGGCACCTTGCCCTGGCTGGTGGACCACATGGCGGTTGCACCTGAGGCCATCTATGCCGAAGCCATGGCCACCGCTGGCGTGATGAACTGCCACGACATCGCCAGCCGGGGCGTTCTTGGCCAGCAGGTTTTCATCGAAATGCATATAATTGTCAATGCCGACGACCTCACCACGGCGCACCGGATCAGCGAACAAGTGGAGGAGCGCCTCGACGAAAGCTTTGGGCCGGTGCGATGCACCATCCATCTGGAACCTAAGGACTACGTGGAGGACGGGATCACCTATACCGGCGCCCATGGCTGAGGTCGACACCGAAACACTTGATCTCACCGGGCTAACCGAGCGTCAGCAAAGGGAACTGATTGAGGTGCTTGATGAGGTCCGCCATGCCGATGGCTGGTCGTGGCAGCTTCCGGTGTTGCTGCGAGAACGCTGCTGGCTGCGGCTGTCTCGCATTCCCTTGACCAAGCTGCACCGTTTACTCCCTCCGGATGGGCACGATGAAGCACCAGAACTGATGCATTATCGGCGGTTGCTCCAACAGGGGATGAATCCGCTCTTGGCCCAGCAGAGCTGCTGGCATGACTTCGGCATGGAGGACTGCCAAAGAGCGCTGCAGGACTACTGGAGCAGCCAGGACCACGCCATTCACGGATGGACAGCCCAGCGGTACCGCCAACTGGTGAGCAGCTACCGCGAACGAATTGAACGGGGGATCACGGCAGTTCCGATGCTCGTGCTGGCTCGCAAGAAGAGCGTTGAATGCCACCAGCTGCTCTGGATCACCGAAAACACCCCGGTGATGCGTCACACTTGCGCCTGATTCCAGGCCATGGGCCATGAGTGATTCCTACAGCGATCCCCAACAACAGGCGGGACAGGGAGACGGCGGACGCGACGGTCAGCGCAGTCGTGGCAACCGTGGCGGCGGCCGTGAAGGCGGCGGCTTCCGGATTCGCCTGAGTGACAACGAAATGCGCTCGGCAAGGGCACTGCAGGAGGCCTTCAATCTCCGCTCAACCGTTGCTGTCCTGGGTTTCGCAGTGCGCAGTCTCGGCCAAATGCTGGAAGACGGCCAACTCGACGCCCTGATCGAGCAGCAACGCAATCAACCAGCCCGGGGTGGCCGGCGTGATGGTGGTGGTCGCGACGGTGGTGGTCGCGGACGACGCTTTGACAACGAGCGCGGCAGCCGCGGGGCCCGTCCGAACCCCTTTGCTCGTCCTACAAAACCCCAGCCGGAAGCCCAGGCTGAACCGGTTGCTGAGCCAGAGGTGGAGCCGTTGGTGGAGTCAGAAGCAGCCCCCAGCGACGACACCAAAACCGAAGCAACCGAGGCCTGATTGATGAACCGGCCAAGGGTTCTTTCCGGGGTGCAACCAACCGGAGCACTGCACCTCGGCAATTGGCTGGGTGCCATCCGCAATTGGGTTGATCTGCAGGAGACCCACGACACCTTTGTATGTGTCGTGGATCTCCACGCCATCACCGTTCCCCATGACC
>NZ_JBGKDP010000219.1:0-6549 GCF_042954245.1 Parasynechococcus sp. | reverse complement strand
ACTGTTCGTTGATATCAATCAAATAGCGAAAAGGTACCTGTTCGATTTGAGCAGGCACTTTTTTGATTGATACTCAGGATAAGCCTCTTCTCTTCTCAAAGAAGGAAGAGGAAGATCACAATGAACATTGAACCCAGTAGGAAGATCGAGTCGTCCTTTCTGTTGATGTCAAAGGGCTCGTGGAGCTCTGGAATCATGGGGATGAATGTTGAAGCAGTCAAGCTAAGGGACTCGGCTGTCCGTCGGCGGTTCGATGCTATTTCAATCGCGCGAATCAATGAGTCGAGCTTCATTCCGTTGCTCACTCGTTAACACATCTTAGAGTCGACTAACTGCAGATTGCTTTGAATTATTCCAGTCGTGGTCAAAGAGTCTGATCAGATTTTGTGCTGAAGTCCTGAGCCTCTTTTTCGTGATGTGATGATCGAGATATCGTCGTATCTAATGGGGAAACTGCTGCCAGCTGGTGCTCCAAGGGCAACTTCTGATGCGAAAAAGAGAAAGTCAAAATTCACTAGATTGAAATATTCTTTGCTTCCATCTAAGTCGCCGCAAGCCAGCATTTGTTCTCTGGTTTGTGGTGTGTACGTCACAAACGAAAAACAGCATGAATCCCCGGTGGCTTGCAGGTAGAGGCCTTTGAAGCGCGGTGTGCTCATCAATCAGCAATCAGCCTGCTGCCAGGTTGGAGAGTGTGGATCCCAGACGGGTTTGGAGTAGGTCCCCTTCAGTTGTCGTTGAGGTTGATCGATGCCCAGCTGGCCATGGCATTGCCTTGCAAATTCAATCGAGTTTTTGTGGTACTCCTTTCAAGGAACCAATGCTTTACCACTCCAAATGGAGAGTAGTCCGGTTTCTTTGAGCATCTGATCAAAAGCGTCAAAGTAGTTTTGCGATTGTTCCGCTGTTAGCACAGCCTCTAGTCTCGGCACCCTTAGAGACTTTTTGAATGGAGCTCTCTCCATGCATGCTTCAAAGTTTTTGGTGAGTTCCGCTTGATGGCCTTCTGTTCGACCACTCCAAAGACAACGAGACCAATCAACAATAGGCTGATCCCGATGATCAAGCTGAGATGACCAACCGGCTCTCTGGTGTTGTCCATTGGCTAAGTCTCTCCAGGCAAGCCTAAGAAGGGGTTTCTTCTCCGAGGTCCACCATCGATGGGATCTCTTGACCAGACTTCATCACGTTGCACTGACCGGCGGATGCGAGTGCTTCTAACGACTCTTTCTTCTCTCACTCGCGGCTTTCGCGCTGGTCTTGGCGACTGGGGGCAAAGATTCCGGGCGTTTTATGACCCACATCGTTTCGCGGGTGCCTCCACCAGAGCTGGGCTGCTTCCGTCAGGAGACGTTCAAACGGATGAGGGGCGCCGGCTGAAGGTTTTCAAGTGTCCGATCTGATCAGCCGTTGGCCGGCTTGGTCAGCTTGTAGAGGTTCAAGGCGAACAGGGCCATCGCGAAGCTGCCGAACAGGATGAGTAGGTCTTGGGTGCCGAAGGCCATGACTTTCGTTACAAAACTTCGTTGACTAACATAACGGAAGTGCAGGGATGCGTCGTCAAGTCGTTCCGAGGGAGCTACAGGCGAGCCTCTTTTTTTATGACCTACCCCTTTGGTGCCATCAAGACGGACCTCGAAAAAGCCTTCCGGCTTCCCGACGCTCCACCGCTTGAGCAGCTTCAGAAGCAAGATGCTGCCGAGCTGAGTGAGTCAGAACGATCGACGATTCTGTTTGAGCACCCCGGCGTCTGAGGCGTCCATACTCACCGCCCAGCAAGGGATCGACCATGGCGGTGCTTGGACGTCAGGCCATTCTTCAAGCGGTTGATGACGGCTTGATCGCTATCACGCCGTTCAACGCCGACCATGTTGGCCCTGCATCAGTGGACCTCACCCTCGGCTCCATGTTTCGGGTGTTCCGCAAGGTGCATGAAGTGATCGAGGTTTGCGATCACACCGACTACCGCGAATGCACCGACAAGTTGGAGATCCCCGACGGTGGACACATCTTGATCATGCCGGGGGGAAACCGTGCTGAGGATCACCCGCGAACGGGTCAAGCTCGGGCCAGGCCTCTGCGGTTGGCTTGAGGGCCGCAGTCGCTTTGCTTGCCTGGGGCTGGTGGTTCACATCAGTGCACCGTTTATGGGGCCGGGGATCGACAGTCAGCAGGTGCTGGAAATGAGCAACTTTGGTCCGGCTCCACTGGCGGTGGTGCCGGGCACCCTGATCTGTCAGTTCATCTTTCAGCGCATGGATGGTGAAAAGCACTACTCGGGCCGCTTCGTCGGGCAGAGCCAGAGCAGTTTTTAGGAGGGATGCCTTTCGTCATCCTGATTACCTCCTTTGAGAGGAATTACGAAACTCAACGTTGGTATCGAGCCGTTAACTCCCTGCACCGCAGCGGGTTTAAATAGCTCATTGGAGATGTACATCCTCCGCAATGTTGACTCTTCCGATTCTCTTTAGGTTCATCCTATTGGCGTTCGTCGGAGCAACCGTTGCATCTGTGGCTAACTCCAAAAAGACTTTGCCTTGCTCGCTAGTGTTTTCCTGTTGGGTCTCGGAGCATTAGAAGCAGTCCTTGCTTTCTTTGGCGTCTAATCCGTAGGACGAGCCTTGCTGGGCAAGCGAAGCCACCTCCCAAGGGTGTGGCTTCGCCGCTTCTTGCAGGTGCAAATCAACTGGAGCGCCTTTGTTGTAATTCCGGTAAAGATGCCTGGATGCATCACCGGCTATCGCTGCAACAAGCCACTGTGAGGAATTGAAGAGCCGATCCCGAAGTGGTTCCGCAATTTTAAGGTGTTTAAATATTGCCTGGCTTGTATGTACTGAAGGAGGTTTTCGGCATGTATTGCATCGAATGCCAAGTCAACGACTCTCAATGGAAGCGAGAAATCTGCTTTAAGACGGAGTTCAAAGCTTTTGTGAACGCTCGCACCAAATCAATGGCGACATTGGGCACCTATCACGGGGTGAATTCGACCTGGGCGAATCAGGTGGTTGCTGAAGTGAATGGTCTGGAGCTGGTCAAAAAGAATAGAAACAGGATTTGACTGTTCTTCGCCAGAGGAAGTCGTGTAAGCCGTGCGCATAAATGTTTACGCACTTTGCTAGGCCTGAGTCACGTCATGAGAGACGTGGGTCCCGGCATTAATCGCCGGGGCTTTTTCTTGGGACGATTCACGACCGCTAGGGTCAAGCCTTGAACATGGGAGCGGGGCGATAGGGATACCTCCCTGCCATTTTCAGCCCCAAGGACATCAAAGGTCTTCTTCGGCTTCACCAATGATCTGACAATCACTTGTTGGGTAAGCTACCCAAAGAAGAGCAAAGCCTTTGGCAATCTGTTCGTCGTCCAAGAAGCTCTGATCCGATTGATCCAGAGAGCTGCTTAAAATCTTGCCTGCGCAGGTGGAGCAGGCGCCAGCTCGGCACGAATAGGGCAGATCAGTACCAGCTTCCTCTGTAGCATCAAGGATGTACTGATCGTCGGCACATGCAAAGTTGAAGGAGTTTTCCGACGTGGTTCGTGATTTGATAGGAAGCCATTAGTTTTAATCAATGCATGCATCAATCAAAAATCAGATTGCATGCCGCTGCTGATGCATTCAAGGAAGACTTCGGGATCAATGTAGAAAGTCATGTCGGATCATTTGTGATGTCACTGATCTCTGATTTTGCAGGTCAGGTCGGTTGCTGTTGAGCGGTTTCGCTTCAACCGCTCAACTCAGAAAACCCCGGTTGCACTCAAGCAAATGAGGGTTGTGGCGAGCAGCACCCAACACACCAGCTGAAGCCATTGCGTGAGTGGAGTTCCCATGGTCCGTCAGTCGATTGGGTTATCCCATAAAGGTGGCTGATCAAACTCCTCAAGAAGGGAATTCGCTTCCGTTGCTTTGCCCATCAGCAGCAGCGTGATCACTCTTTTCCAGATGAATTTGCTCGGGCGCTCTGCTTTTTTTACCTGATGCTGGTCTTAGAACTTGCTCCGAGCAGCATCACCCGTGTCGTCATGAAATGAGCGACACAGATCTGAGCGCATCAACTACTTTGTCGTAACTCTCTCCATTGGAGGGATGACGTATCAACTGACTCCTTTTGTTCGGACACGTTGAAAGCCAAATCAAGGCCTCGCCATTGGCAGCCCAACGAGGCATGCAAAACAAGATATCAGAAGGTTTAGAGGTTGTTGCGGCTGTTGTTGTCACCGCCGGCTTGGTGGCAGGCAACCTGGTTCTGTTTTCGCCGTTGCGCGTGGATAACCGCGTGCAGCCTGCCCCGGCATCCCAAACGGTGGAACGCCCTTAGCGCTTGAACACCCCGTTGCAGTCCCCTGGAGCAGGTTTCACAAAGCAGTGACCCTCAACAGACCAATACCCCAGTACAGGAAACACCAGGCCTCGGGCTCGTGCTTCGGCTTTAACGGCATCAGTGCCTTGGGCCTGGATCAGCACGTTGCCATCGCCATCCACCAGGTCAAGAAATCCATTTCCTCGGTTTCCACTTCCTCAGTCTTCATCGTCGGGTTGGCATGCCCATGGAGGGGAACAACCGCCAGCACACAGGCCACTAGTAAGGAGCGCAGCATCGGCCTGGAAAGGGAGAACGAACGATCAGTTGAATCAGCCGTATTGATGGGAGGCGAGGGCACGCACCACGTCGCCTCGGGTGATCACGCCTACGGGAGATTGGTCGTCGTCCAGCACGAACAGGCGTTGCGTGCCCCGCTCATGCAGCTGGGATGCCGCCTTGGGCAGCGCTAACTCCGTCCCGCAGCTGTGGGAGTCTTTGCGCATCAGATCACTCACCTTGGTGCCGAGCACCTGGTGCACCTGTTTGTCCCAGTTCAAGGGATTGCGCAGGTAGATCACGCTGTCCAGCAGCATCACGTAGGGGCCGGCATCAACACCGCTCTCCCGCACCATCAGATCCTGCTCCGTCAGTTCGCCGATCAGACGCCCCTCCGTATCCACCACCGGTAAACCACTCACGTGGTGATCGCTGATCATCTGTACGGCCTGCTGCAACGGGGTGTCGGGCGTGACCGTCAGAACCGGCTGGGTCATCACATCAGCCACCGTCAGCTGCAGGACCATGATCAAGATTCAGCTCCCCACATTCTGAGCGTTGTTTCTGTCCTTGCGTTCGATTGCCAACGGACTCACCGTGGCGCGAGCCGTTGCCGGTTTCCCGCTGATCCTTGCCCTGCAGTTCGGCTGGCAAGGCTGGGCCTGGTGGTTGCTGTTGCTGGCTGGGCTCAGTGATGCGGCCGATGGCTGGCTGGCCCGGTGCGCCGGGGGTGGCAGCAGCTGGGGCGCCCGCCTGGACCCTCTCACCGACAAGGTGCTGATCGCGGCACCGTTGCTCTGGCTGGCGTCGTCCGCTGTGCTGCCGCTCTGGGCGGTCTGGTTGTTGTTGGCCCGTGAATTGCTGATCTCGGGCTGGCGCTCCCAGGCCAGTGATGGGGGGCCGGCCTCGCTGTCGGGCAAAGCCAAGACGATCCTTCAGTTCCTCAGCCTCTTGCTGATGCTCTGGCCTTCCGGCTGGATCGCTTCTCCCGGGCTTCAGAGCCTGGGCTGGTGGCTGTTCTGGCCTTCCCTCGCCCTGGCTCTGAGCTCAGCCCTGGGTTACATCACGCCCCGATCAGCACATCGTCAGAACTGAAGTCTGGCGCTGCGGTTGGGTTCAGGGCGTAGTCGTTGCTGTAGCTGTCGGCCAGGCCCTTGGCCAGGTCGAAGCTGGGTTGCCAGGCCAGTTCACGTTCCACCCGGGTGATGTCGGTGAGGAAGTGATTGAGCCGCAGGGGGAAGGCCTTGCGGGCCTTGGAGTCCAGATCGCTGGGGTTGAAGCTGCGCAGATCGAGGCCATCGGGATCGCGGCCGCAGGCCACCGCTGAGGCGCGGATCAGGCCCCGGAAGCTGATGCCCTGTTTGCCGGAGCAGTTGTAGATGCGATTGGCTGCAGCATCCACTTCGATGCAACGGGCCATCGCTTCCGCCAGATCCTCCACATGGCCCAGTTGAGTGATCGTGCTGCCGTCGCCGGGCAGTGGAATCGGACGGTTGTGGACAATGCGATCGAAGAACCAGCGTTCCACCGGGTTGTAGTTGCCCGGGCCGTAGATGTAGGTGGGCCGGAAGCTGGTGAAGGGGATGCCCTCCTTGCGCAGCCAGGCCTCGGTGTCGGCCTTGCCGGCGTGACGGCTCTGCGGATCGGTGGGGCTGGATTCATCCAGGGGCCACTGCTCCGAATCGGCATACACCCCGGCTGAACTCACGTAGACAAAGCGATGGCTAGGGGCCCCGGTGATGGCCACCACGCGGCTGCTGTCCTCCTGCTTGCGTCCGGAACTGTCGACGATCACATCGAAGCTGCGGCCCTGCAGCGCGCTGAGGCCTTCATCGCTGCTGCGATCGCCACAAAGGTGTTCCACACCGGCGGGGACGGGGTTCTTGCCGCGGGTGAAAAGGGTGAGTGCATGGCCCTGGGCCTGCAGGCGGGCCACCAGGGGCCGGCCCACGAAGCGGGTTCCCCCCATCACCAG
>NZ_JBGKDP010000218.1:0-22493 GCF_042954245.1 Parasynechococcus sp. | reverse complement strand
ACAACCAGGGAGTAGTTGATCAGACGCAGGTAGTGGACGAAGTCGCGCTTGCACTTCTCCTTGCCTTCGGTGGCGCACTGGCGGGGCTGACGGCCGGTGGCACCGTTGGGGTACTGGGTGTAGACGGCGTCGACAGCGCGCTGAGCGATGGCGTCGTAGTTCTGAGCGATTTTCTCAGCAGCCTCGAGACGGGCGGCTGCACGCTGCAGGGAACCCTGCACAGACTCCAGGTCGGAGCTGGTGGGGAAACGGGAGCCGCTGTCTGCGGCGCCGATGACGGTGGTGAGAACGGACTTCATTGATTTAAAAGAAGGTTGTGCTTGAAAATCTCAGGCGGTTCAGCTGATGGCGTTGATCACCATGTCGAAGTAGGAAGCAGCCTCAGCGGAGAGTGCGTTGCAGTCGCCCTCGGTCACAGGCATCTTGCGCTTCTCACCAGTGGTGTTGTTGGTGTTGGTGATGTGCGCACAGGCGGAGGCCTTCATGATGGCCACAGCGCGGGAAGCGGAACCGGAAGGAACGCCCAGAGCGGCATAGGTCTCTCGCAGACCGTTCAGGCAGCGGTCCTGCAGCACGGAAGCGTCACCAGCCAGCAGGGCGTAGGAGACGTAGCGCATGATGATCTCAGCATCACGCAGGCAAGCAGCCATCTTGCGGTTGGTGTACACACCACCGTTGGGGGCGGTCAGGCCGGTGTTCTCGCAGCAGATGCCTGCAACGGAGTCGGACACCACGCAGGAAGCGTTGGCGGTGATGGCGTTCACGGCGTCCAGACGCTTGTTGCCTGCGGCGATAAATGCCTTCAGGTCGTTCAGCTGAGCGCCACCGATGAAGCTGCCGCTGGAATCAGCGGAAACAGCCTGCCTAGAGAATGCGTCGAGCATAATCAAATGCTTAGGAGAGGGAGGTAGATGCGATGCATCACCCCGGGACCGTACGCCGCTCACAAAGCCATGGGGGCAATTGCTTCAGGCTTCTCAATACAAATTTGCACTGCCAAAAAGAAAGAAAAACAAAAATGCGAAGTGGCTTTGATTTAGGAGAGAAGAAGTGCCACTTCACGACAGCTCCACTGCAGCGGCTGCCAGGGATGGCTGTGGCCGACCTCCTCTAACAGTGTTGTTTGATCCCGCAGCCCCAGCCGCAGGCAGCTCCAGGCGCCGGCGATTCGGGACTTCGCATATTGAGGTGCTGTTTCCGCCAGTGCCTCACGCACCAGGTCGCTGCGTTCATGAAGCTCTAGCAATCCGGTGCAGCTCGCCAGCAGGTAGTGGACGCCGTAGTCGCTGCCGAGGTTGGAGCGCAACGCATCGATCTGTTCCAGTTGCGCTGATCTGGGCAAAGCCACCAAGGCTTTGGCGGCGGCGTACTGGCGGGCTTCGTCCCGATGCTGCAATCCCTCCTTAATTGATTCGGGTTCAGCAGCGGTTTCGGGAATGCCGTCCAAGTTCAACTGTCTTGGATCGTCCTGAAGCAGCTCCTTCAACAGATCTGACGCATCAGGATCAATGACGCCCGCTTGGCTGGTGGCCATCTGAAACGCACTCTTGGCGCGCAGGGGCATTGAGACCGGGCAACGGATCAACGCCGCCAGGGCTTCGATCCGGCCCGCATCTCCCAGATCGATCACGGCGGCCCGTCGTCGTCCGGGGTTGTCATCCCGGAGCTGCTCAACAAGGGGTTGAAGGCCTTGCTGGTCGCCCAGCACCCGAACGGCATAGGCATGGGCCGCTCCCGCCACCAGGGGATTGATGTCGTTGCGGCAACGATCGATTTGGCTGCTGGCATTTTTCATGCCCAGCCGGCAGAAGGCCTGAAGCACCGCCCGGCGTTGGTTGTCAGGGCCCTGAAGCGCTTGCAGCAGTGCCGTTTGCTCCTCCTGATTTAGAGGTGTGTCCAGCCGGGCGATGGCATCAGCCGCATTGACGACGGTGGGTTCGTCATCGGCCTGCAAGGCGGCAAGAAGAACAGGAAGAGCCGAGCGGTTTTTGCGTCGGCCCAGGGCTTCGAGGGCCTTGCGCCGGGTGATGCGTTCGTAGAGATTGTCGGAGTCGTTGGCTCCGGCTGCCAGGAGTATCTGGAGGGACTCAGGGGATTGGCAGGCCCCAAGACGGGTCGCGGCGAGATATTTAAGGCCAGGATTCTTGAGCTCGGCGGGCGGCTTGAGCAACGTTTCCATTGCCGTCTCTTCACTTATTCCAGCGAAAAGAGTATCGAAGCGTTCGCTCATTGCCTATCAAGAATTTGAAGAAATCTGAGGATGGTTCATTTGGTCTATGATCCGCCCAGCTAAAGCTTAAGCCGAATGGCCGTCGCCGAAAGCGCAGCTCAAGAAATCCGTCGATTTGTTGAATTGCATCAATCCGGATCGGCATTGAATCAAATTGCCATGCTTGATGATCTCAATGCGTTGTTGAAGCAGGCTGGAAGCCCTTTGGCTGCCTCACTTATCCCGCTTGAGCAGGCGACGCGTCCCCCCAAGGTTCTGGTGGACTCGGGGTTGACAGAATCAAAGGTCCCCTGGCGAATTCTTCAGTGCCCGGGTGGTCCTTTGGTGCTGCAGATGATCTGTGAAAAAGTGAATTTCGCCCTTTGGATTCAGGAGTGTTGATGATGGCCAACTCAGAACTTGAGCGTTTCGTACAGGCGATTGCGGATGATCATGGGCTAGCCACGGGAATCAAAACGCTTGACTCCCATTACGATATTGTTGCCTACGCCAACATCCGCGGTTACTCGATCACATTGGTGGAATGGGGAAGATATCTGGCCATGGATTGGTTGCAGACTTCCGATGCCGATCTGGTCTCTGTTCACCGGACCGATCCAGCCCATTGGAGTTGGGCGTTCCGTCAATTGTCCCGCTGGCGTGCGCTGTTGATGGATGGTGCTGAATTGGAGGGAATGCTTGGCCCCGCAGATTTTGCCGTGACCCGGAATGAGTCCGTTGCCCAGTCGGCCAGTGCTCCTGCACTCACCCTGATGGATGCAGATAAAGATGCGGCTTTGGCGTCGTTCATCCAGCTCGTGAAAACACGGCCTGATCTGAAGGATCAAGTGAAATCAGCACGGAACCAAGATGAGGTGATTGGCTTGGCCCAAGCTCAAGGTTTTGCCATTGACTCGCTCACGTTGTTGCGGAGTTGGAGTCAGGTTTCTGACTTCAGCAAACCCACCTGGTTTGGCTGGTTTGATGGTTGATCGTTTCAGCTGATCTCCGCATAGCGGGTGCGTGTGGTCCCGCGTTTGGCCCAATAGGTCACCAGTGACTCGCCACCCGGTCGGGGAACTGCTGCTGTGGCACGCAGGATTTTGAAAGTGCGCCTTGGGCCCATTGGCCAGTTGCCCGCCGCTGCAATTTTTCGCACGCGTCCACCGATGGCTTCAATGCAACGCTCGAATTTTTCGAGGTGGGTTTGATCCACTGTTTCAAACATGAAATCGGTTCCTTCGCAAATCAGATGCTGCGACCGGATCCAGGTTTTCAGTTGTTTTTCGGCTTCAATTGCAGACATCGTCTAGCCGCTCAGACGAGGAGGTCGCTTATCACTGGAGCCAGTTCTGGTCCAGCTCGTTCCCAAGGTGAGCCACACGTTTGAACCGCAGCGGTCCATGTTCGGAGCCCCAGCGCTGCTCATCCGTGTCGGGGTCAAAGCCTCGATCGCGACTGATCCAGTCTGTGGCGTTGACATCCACTTCGCTGACCAAATACGTCAGCCGTCCATCCCGGGGAACCATGCAATTCTTACCGGGTTCCACTGCACCCAAGTATCGACCGGATTCAACCTCGCGAAAGTGCATCCCACAGCCACAACGTGGTTTCAGGGACTCAGGCTTAAGGCTGTTGAGGAGTTCAGGGCGTTGGCCTGCACCCGCCAGCCGGATGGGATCAGCGAATCCGTAGTTCTCAACGATAAAAATCTCACTTTCACCGGGGAACAAACGATGAATGCCTTGGCGGTAGGGCCGCCAAGGATCATGGTCATAACTTTGCTCTGAATAAAATCCAGGTGCTTTCAGAACATCCCAGGGAAGAGGGCGAAAAAAGATATTGATGTGAGCGAAATCCTTGGGATTTTCCTGAGACTGTTGGAGATTGCTGTAGTGCCCTGCGAGAGTCTTGGCGAAGAGGAGCAGAGCCTCGTTGTTGTCTGACATTGGCGTGGGATCAGCTGCTCAGGCGCCGCACTTCAGAAGCAAAGGACGTTTGCAACACACCTGATCCAGCCGATGTGCGGAGCACGGAGGAGCGGCAGCGAACATGTTCCGAGACAAACCAGATGCGTTCTTCGGCGATGGATTGCTCGTATTGCGTGGTGAGCAGAAATGTTCCGTCGTTGAGAAAGCTGTAGCTGGATTCCGCTGGCGCTGCTTCTGCATAGCCAACACTTCGAAGCAAAACTCCTTTGGTGTCATCGCTTGGGATGGGCACAATCAGGCATGAACCGGATGACACCTCATTGGGATCATCAGGTTCCCAATCGCTTTCGGCGGCCCAGGTCATTCGAAAAGGTGCCGAAACCCCTGATCCTTCACTCAAGCTCGACGATTGAATCAAGTCGTTGATATCTTTATCGGAAGCGTCAATACGTGATATTTGAACTTCACTGAGGACTTCTTCAAATTGCTGAAAAGCGAGGGAGTGGCCTGATCGCATCGATCGCCACGCTCCCTCGCTTTGAGCAACAAATTGCTCGATGTTCATTTGATGCTGGAGTCGGTCTCAGCCTTCAGATCAGGACGGCTGTTCTGCACCATGTTCACCATGGAGTCGATCATCATCGACATGGCAACAGGAACAGAGGACACAGAAGACTGAAAGCCCTGATTCGATCCCGGCTGGCTGTTGGTGGGTTGACGAAGGATGGGCATGATTCAAAGGCTGGCGGTTTCAGGAGACGAAATTTTCCTGGATTCACCGATTGGGTCCAGACGTTTCAGGCACTAATCATGACGGACTGACCCGGCCGCAAGGACCGGATCAGCACAAGGATTAAGCGTTCGCAATAGAAAGAATGTTTCCGCCCTGAGCCTGGATGCTCTGAATGGTGCGGGACAGGGAGGAGTAGCTCACGACCGAGCGCTGGGCAGAGCGACGCACGGCACCCAATTGAACGCGGGATGTCCAGAGGATTGTGAAGCGGTTGCCGCCACCAACTACTTTTCTGGTGCCAGCTGCTGTGGGATTCGAATTGGAGGCCAGGCTTACCTGCAGCACAGAGCCTTGATCGGCATCGAAGCCAGCGAAGCCAGGATCCATGGCCTGGTTGCGCTGGTAGGCCACGGTGCTTTCGCCGCCGACGCTCGTTTGGGTACGGGCGTAGGGAACGCTATCGATCCCGAAGTTGTTCAGATACTCGTCGCTGTAGGTGTAGCTGGCGATTTCGGCTTCGAAACCTTCGTCGGCCAGGCGACGCACGTGCTCACTGATTTCAGCCTGATCCCGGGGAGGACGACCCAGCAGGTGCTTGAAGTTCAGTTCAACGAAGCGGTAGGGGTTGTTCGTCTCGAGGAACAGCCGCCGGTAGCTCTCCGACTGAGCCAGTGCTGTGACCAGACCCTGAACAGTCAGGTCGCCGTTGATGAAGAGAGCTTCGATGGAGGGCTGAACGTCCAGCTCCATCAGGTGCCGGTTTCCGAAGACCTGCCGGTATACGGCACGAATGATGTCTTCAGCGTGGCTGCGATCTTGGTTGGCGGGTGTGGCCAGGGTGGTAGTAGTCATGGGTTGAGGGGAGGTGCGTCGAAAAGGGCCGGCATCGGAGTGAGGGTGATGGGCCCCTTAAGGGAAGGGGTGGTATGAAGCGGGTCGCGATGACCCGCTCGATCACATCACTTCGGTGATGGAGACGATCCGTCCGCCGCGGGCGTGGATGTACTTCATCTGGCTGCTCATGTCCTTGCCGGAGACGAGGTAACTCGCATTCGGCGTGCGCTGGCGTCCGCCGCGCGGCTGAGCCTGAACCACGATGCGGAAGCGCTTCGTGGTTGCAGCAGGGGATCCGGCCACAGCACCGTTCCGGTTGGTACGGCTCGTGGTGGTTCTCCAGCCACTGGGGACGGAGTTGGTGGCCATTGAGGTCACCAGAGATGCGCTATTGAGCACGGCATCGCTGGCTGCAAAACCTTCAGCCAGCGAGAGGTGACGGTTGAAAGCCACCTGTGCCCGACCTTCTTCGGTAAGGATGCGCATGTAGGGCACCGTGTCTTCACCGAAGCTGTTCTGGTACTCAGCGCTGTTGAGGTAGCTGTTGATTTCAGCTTCATAGCCGTCGTTGGCCAGGATCTGGATGTGCTCACTCAGTTCGGCCTGAGACTTGGGTGCCCGGCCCAGGAAGTGCTTGAAGTTGAGTTCAACGAAGCGATAGGGGGCGTTCGTTTCAAAGAAACGGCGGCTGTACTCGGGGGAGAGCGCGATCGCCCGCACTAGCTCTCTGGTGCTCAGATAGCCCTCGGCGAAACGGCTTTCAGCCGACATCGCGCGCTCCGACTCCATCAGATGGGGGTTGCCCATCACCTGGCGGTAGGTGGCACGAATCAGACCATTGATCTGATCAGCGGAGTCACCAGGGCAGCGTTGGAACACTTCCTGTTCCCGTTGTCCCAGGCCGAAACCGACGTAGGCGTCGTTGCGGATCGGGGTGGAATCTCCACCATCGCTGCTGGTGCGCTTCTTGGCAGCGAATTGCGCTGTGGTGCCCAGGCCGCTGGTCTGAGCGCCGCCGATGAAGCTGGCTCCGGAAGGCAGCTGGATGTAAGCAGTGGTGTTGCGTGCCAAGCCATTGGCAAGCTGGCTGCTGCTGCCGATGGCGCTGTCGCTGATGGCAAAGCCGCGTTCAAGCGTCGCCATGCGGGCGAAGCTGTTGTTGGGGATTCCAGCAGCGGAAGTGAAGGAGCGGGTGTAAGGCACCACGTCGTCACCAAACACTTCGGCGTATTCAGCTCCATCGACGATGAAATCGATCACGGCCTCGTAGCCGCCGCTCGCTAGCAGTGAAATGTACGTCGACATCTCGGCCTGATCCACTGGCGGTCGGCCCAGCAGGTGCTTGAGGTTCAGTTCGATGCCGCGCTGAGGCGCAACACCCTCGAAAAAGCGGGCTTTGTAGAAGGAGGTTTTGGCCAGGCCGCGAACGAAATCGCGGGTGGTGAGCTCGCCATTACCGTAACGGGCTTCCAGCTCAGCGGAACGCTCCTTGTCCATCACATGGGCATTACCATACACCTGGCGGTAGGCAGTACTGATGGCTGCGGCTAGAGCAGCGGAGTCGTCCGGTGCGTAGCGCTGCGCGGTGACGCCATGGGGGCAATCCTCATGATTGCGGGGCCCGATGGCGATCTTCATCGAAGCGCAGGATTGGCGTAGAAATTCGCCGTTGCTCAGGGCCGCTTTGGCGGCTGCGTTGCGGGTCCGGCTGAAGGAGACGGGACCATCGTTGAGGGAAGCGGCGCCGAAGCCCTGTGAGGCAGACATGGTGGGAGGCGGGTGAGGGGAGGAAGGGTGTTGCGGAGTGAGTTCGAATCAGAGGCGGCGATGCGGGGTCATGCGCAAACGCCCGGGCAGCCGCCTTTCTGATTGATCAGCGAACTCAGTTCACAGGAGTGATGCTGGCGATCTTGCCGCCTTCGGCATGGATGCGCTTGAATTGCTCAGAGAGCTTGTCGAAGGGCACGAAGTACACCCGGTTGGAGCGGGTGTAGCGGGAGATCCGGCGCACGTTGTTAGCGCTGTAACCGGTGACTTCCACCCGGTATGTCTTGCCTTGTTCGCCGGCACCCACGCCATGGCGGGTGGGGGCGTCCTGCAGGTTCCTGGAGGGACGGAAGCTCCAGCCGGTGGCTTTGGTGGAGGAGGGGGGCACCACCGCCATCGGGCGGTTCTGGTAAGCGTTGCCGCCGAGCTTGCTGCTGATCCCGGAAAGATCGCCTTTCAGGCTGCTGCTGCTGTTGCCACGCAGCAACTGGAAGCTCCAGGTGAACTCCTGCAGGGTGGTGCAGGATTCGGTCTTCCAGCCCCGCTGGAAGGGAACGGTCCACTCGCCGTAGGTGTCCTGGTAGTCGGCGCTGTCGATGAAGCTGTCGATGTCGGCTTCGTAGCCGTGGCTGTCGAGCCGCTCGGCGTGAGCACGCATCTCATTGAAGTCTACGGGGGCGCGTCCCAACAGGTGGCGGAAAGCCAGCTCGATGTAGCGGTAGCGGGAGCAGGCGTCGAAGAAGCGATCGCGGTACAGCTCGCTCTTAGCGATGCGTCGGACCAGTTCTCTCACGCTGATTTCGCCCAGCTTGAACTGGGACTCAGCGACGAGCTGGCGCTCGCTCTCCATCACGTAGGCATTGCCCAGCACCTGTTTGTAGACGACGCGAATGATTTGTTCCTTCTTGGCATCGTCATCACCAGGGATGAGTTCAAGAGGAGCTTCGCTCTCTTGCGAGAAATGCTCGACCCCGAGAAGAGAGGCAGGACCGAAGGGCATGGACAACCTGACGTGTGCGTCACGCCATGGTTATCCAGAAGTGGTGGCCTGGAGCGGGTTCTTTATAAAGCTCAATCAAATGTGTCCGAATGTTGCGTGACATAACGATTCGGCCCCCTGTTTTCGGGTGGTGGATCGGGGTAATCCGCGTCACGACAAGGATTCGAGGCTGTCGCGGGTTGTGCTCCGCGTCAGAGGGTTCCAGCAGTCGAGTTCTTCGAAGGGGCGGGCCAAGAGCGCATCACGCTGCTCATTGAGTCCTATGCTGAACGAGAAATCGGCTCCTTTGATCGATTCCGCGCTGTCCAGTCCTGCTTCGGAGAGGTCGGCACCGCGAAAGTCGGCGAAGTCCAGCTGGCATGTGCCGAAGCGAGTCCCACGGCACATGGCACCCCGCAAGATCGCGTGGCGAAGATCCGATCCCACCAGTCGAACGCTGTCCATCAGGACACCACTCAGGTCAGCTCCGCTGAGATAGGCCCCCATCAGCACGGCGCCACGCAGATCCATACCGCGCAGGTCGGTGCTGTTCAAGAAGACGCCACTCAGCTTGGCTTTGGGGCCAACGGCACCGCTGTTGAACAGATCAAAGCCATCCGGCACGCGGGTGCTTGCGTCGTAGCGCGCCAGGCGCAGGTCGGCCCCCTCCAGCCGACAGCTGGTGAGGTCGGCTTCTCTGAGATCAGCGCGACAGAGGTTAGCGCCCCGCAGGTCGCTGTTCTCAACGGTCACTCCCCTCCAATCGGCGCCCCGGGCATCAACCGCGCCATCCAGGGACCCTGAGGCCAGGGTCTGTTCCGGCGGCTGCCAGGTGTCCAGATTCAGGGGGTTGGAAAGCGCCGTCAAGGAAGTTAGCTGCGAAGCATTGAGAAGGCGATGGTAAGGACCACACGACCCAGCTCGAATCCGCCGACAACCGCCAGGCCCAGCCAGAGCTTGAGGGCGAAGGCAGGAGGTTGGCCATTCACCCAGGTCGAAGACATCTCAAGCTGCTGCATCTGAGCGGCCTGGTCGCTGGGAGCTCGATCCTGTAATGCATCCCGCCAGTCGGCCCCGTAGCGCGGGAATTGCTGGTAGATCGGGGTCTCACCAAGGGATCGACCCGGCAACACCCGCGAGCGTTGCTGAGGAACCAGGTCGTAGCCGAAGCTCTCCATGTATTCAGGGCTGTCGAGCACCGCATCGACAAAGGCTGTGAAGCCCTTTTCGCCGATCACGATCGACCAGGCACGGCGTTCGGCGCCGCCATGGGTCGGGCGGCCGAGCACGCGTCCCACCACCTGATCCACCATCCGGTAGTTGGAGCTGCATTGGTAGTAGCCCTGCTGGAAGCGTTCCGACAGCAGCAGGCCTCGGATGAAATCCCGCACCGTGATGTTGCCGCTGCGGAGTTGTGATTCCAGGAATGGTTCGCGATCACTTTGCATCGCATGGAAGAAGACCTGGCGGTAGGCTTGTTCGATCACGGCATCCATGCCGCTGCGGCTGGTGTCGTCACCTGCAGCAGAGGAGGGATAGAGCTGGCTCTGAACCGTGCTGTTGTCTCCGGCGAGATTGCTCACCCGACCGTTCTGCGTGCTGAGCGGGTACCCAAGGAGCGGGATGGCCATGGCGTGCGCCGTGAGTAGAAATACTTTCCGGAAATCTTCCCTTGAACAAACCGTTTTCAGGCAAGCTTCTTATCAGCTCTTAACTGCAGTTTTGTTGAGCTGATCTCTCAGGTGTTGGAAGCAGTCGCTGATCAACTGTTGGTCGTTCGATCGCGAGACCCCTTCCAGGGCATGCTCTTTGAGCTGACTTAGGGCGATATTCATCCCCTTGATGGGCACGTTCATTCGTCTGTACAGCTCCCTCAGGGCGGCCATGCCGCTCGGGTTTGTAAAGCAGCTCTGGTTGCAGGCCACCGCGTAGATGATCACGCGTAGAAAGTTCCAGCAGTCGCGCCAGCAGGTCTCTGCCCTGTCCTGCGGGTGAAGAGCCCCGCCTGGTTGCACCAGATGCGGCTGGGTTTCCAGCAGATGTCCCCGTGCTTGGTTCACCAGTTGATCCGATCGTTGGATCAGGCTGTCGGGGAGCGATCCATCAATGTTGGAGACCTGGCAGATCGTTGCGAGCTCCTCGGTCGTGAGCTGGCGTTGGGCTTGATCAGCACGCTCAAGAATGCTGCGCGTGGCCTGCGGCAAATCTTGGTTGATGCTCAATCCTTGAACCTGTGCGGTCTGCACCAGGGTCTTGAAGTCGGTGTTTTGAAGGTTCAAGGGTTGACGCTCGCCACCGGTGTGGCAATCAGCCAGCCGTGGCGTTCCAGGTAAAAAGCCCACACCAGGTCGTCCCCCAACCCAGGGCAACGGGTGATGGCTGCTTCCGTGAGTTCTGTTGGTACCCCCAACTGCGACAACAGCCAGCCGACGGCGTCTGGACTTGAGGCCGTTGCTGTACGGATGGCAGATCCCACCACCCAGGTTAGGCGGGTGTCCTTGAGATCCCCATTGCTTTCTTCGCAAGCCAGCAGAAGGTTGCCCGCCGTGGTGTGTTGATCAAATGTCTCCTGCCAGAGCGCGATGTTTTCATCACGGAGGTTGATCCGAAAACAGCCATCTCCCACCGGTAGATTCAGTTCACCGCTGCTGCCGGCCTGATTCTGCAGGCCGACAATTCTCGGATCTGCCAGTGCGCTCATCAAGAAACGCTGTTCAATTCGAATGTAACCAGTGTCCAGGAATTTCCTCCGTCCAGTTAGAGGTTCGTGGGAATCGACATGGATCGGCTGTCATCCCCCGAAGGCTCCTGTCAGGAGTGGTTGTCGGAGGGCACCTCTGAGGATTTCTTTTTCAGTACACCGGTGATGGTGGCAAGAGCAAACATGGCAAGCAGAGCCAAGCCCAGGGTAAGGCTGGCGCCCTGAGCGGCTCCTGCTCCGACGGCCACGAGGATCGAATCGCTGATCAGCACGCTGATCAGCAGAGCTGGAGCAAAGAGACGCCAGTGGGTGTGGCTGATCCCGATGGCATAGCTGAGGAAATCAAACAGCCCGGTCATCAGCAGGCCTGTCATCAAAAAGAAGTTGCCTTCTAGCTGGTTCTTGCTGAAGTCATCGATGCGTTTCATCGCGCTGGCCCCCACAAGACGGCTGACTGGTCTGCGTCCCCAGCAGCGGGCGATGAAGAAGGCCGCGCTGCAGAACACCAGGTCCGACAGGATGATCGTGAGGTAGCCCGCTTTGAAGCCCAGCAGCGAGCCGGCCAGTAGGGAATACACCGAACTCGGCAGCGCCGGCAGGATGATGCTGACTCCCCGCAGCAGGAATAGGCCGAGTGGGGCCCAAATGCCCATATCATTCATGGCGCTCTGTAGCGGTGCGATGCCGTATCGCTGCAGATAAACGACGGCAATAATGAAGACGGCGACCCAGGCGCTGACCTTCAGCCCTGTCTTCAGCCTGGACATCCCTTCAACCGCTCGAAAGCCCTGGGGAATGTAGGCCAGTCGTGGATTTCCCCAGGGCCGTGGACACGAAGCTCAGCATCGATACCATCAGCGAAATTTCTCAACACGAGGCCAGCCCGGTGACCACCACCTCCCCGCGCACCGCGTTCGAGCAACAGCTGTGCACCCACCTGCTCAGTCTCAGTGAAGTGGTGGAAACGCTGGCGGATCGTTCTGCTCCTGGCCAGCGAAGAGAAGGTGCGGATGCTTCGGGATCGTCTGACCCCAGGCGAGGTCATGGAGCTTCATGCTGATTCCCACGTCGAGGATGCTTCAGCAGCGCACGATCACGAGATCTCAGAAACCCCTGAGATGGAGATGGACGACGACCGAGTCGAGGACGAGGCCTTCAGTGACGAGACCCTCAGCGATGACACGGAATATGTGAATGATCCTCAGATCGATCTGCTCTCCGCCTGATCAGGCCAGCTCCAGCAGCCTGATCCGGAAGGCGGCCACCTGGCGTGCCATGTCCGGGGAACTGATCAAAAAGGGGTGATCGGCCATCGCCTCGAGCACGGCTTCGAGATGCTCCTCCTGGCTGAGCTCAGCCTTGCTGCTGCCTCGCAGTTGCTTCCAGGTGCGGTCAAACACCATGGCGAAACTGTCTGCGTTATCGAAAACGCGATCTGTGCCTGCATCCAGGGAGATGAATGACACGGCAGTTTTGGCATCGATGTGATGCCAGGACCCAGATTTGAACTGGGGACACGGCGATTTTCAGTCGCCTGCTCTACCAACTGAGCTATCCCGGCGCGTCGCCGAAGCGACAACAGAATCTTAAATCACCGCCTGCGCTCTCTTGCGGGGGTTCGACCCAGGCAGATCAATCCAGCCACGCGATGACCAGTTCCTTCAAGGGTCTGACGGGCTGCCAACGCGGTGGACCCGGTCGTGAGGATGTCGTCCACGAGCCAGACCGAGCTGAGCGCCAGAGGATGGGAGAGGGGGCAGGCCTGGAACGCGTCCCTCAGGTTGGTTTGGCGTTGGTGTTTGTTCAGGTGGTGTTGGCTTACCCCGGCACGGGTGCGGTGCAGCAGCTCTGCCGTCAGTCGGTCCAATCCCATGGCGATGCGCTGCGGTAGGGGGTTGGATCGTTGCCGCTTCCAGCTTGGAATATGCACCAGCACTGCTGTTGCAGGCAGGCTCAAGCTGTTCGACGGCAACTGAACCAAGGAAATGGCAGGAAGCCCTTGAGCCCTTGCAACGGGAGATCTAGTGCGTTGAGGCACGTGGTGCAGGGAGCCGTCGGTGGCAGTGGGCTGTCCCAGGGTCCATCACAGATCGGGCAACGGGGCTCCATCAGCAGGGTTTGGGCAAAGGCTGGGAGCGCGCGATGCACAGCAGGTCGGTCGTTGCAACGAGGGTTTCACCGCTGGGCCGAATCGGTCCGAGATTCAGGTGCCTTCTTTGGGCATCGCCCGCAGCATGGCCACCAAGGTGCGGTGGGCGTCTTCGCTGTCGGTGAGGGTGTGATCGAAGGCAATGCTGACGCTTGCGCCATCCACCTCCAGTTCCATGGTTTCTGCTTTTACAGACACCATGCGTGCTGCAGCGGCATTGCTGACGCCGCCGTAGTGCTTGGCGTAGGCGAGCACCGCTTCGGTATGGTCGTCATTCATGTGTTTGCAGATCCGTGTGCTGACGGCATCAGTAAGGGGGGCTGCAGGCATTGGGATCAAACAGGTGAGTGCAATCTTTGCAGTGATCGGCTCAAGCGAAGCGCTCGATCAACAAAAGGCCGAGGCGAATGCCACTGAAGCCCACATACCCGGCCAGCACGACGAAAAGGCCGATGGCCAGAACATCGCGGAGATTGGTGGGCATGGGGCTTGGGCGTGATGTCGGAATTCTCACCCGACCAGTGCCTGTTGGGCCAGTCGCGCCACCCCTGCAGCGGGGGGGGTGTGGCAACTCGTTACCGCGCACCCGAGGCGGCGTTCCCGCAGCCGTCGCCATTGGGGATTGCGCGCTCCACCGCCGATGCTGATGATCCGTCTGGGTGCGGCAGCACCCAGCTCGTTCAGGCGGTGCCAACCCTGCGCTTCGATCTCGGCAAGACCTTCGAGCAGTCCATGCAGGTAGAGGGCATCACTCACTGGCCGTGGCTCAAGCACCGGCAGCCGCTCTGGATCATCCACAGGAAACCGTTCCCCCGGGGCGGGAAGCGGCCGCAGGCGGAGTCCGCTATCGGTGTCCGGGTTGATCTGGCGGCTCAGTTCGCTGAGTTGGTCGTCGCTGTAGAAACGCCGCAGCACACCGGCCCCTGCATTGGAGGCGCCT
This sequence comes from Parasynechococcus sp., assembly GCF_042954245.1. Classification (GTDB taxonomy): domain Bacteria; phylum Cyanobacteriota; class Cyanobacteriia; order PCC-6307; family Cyanobiaceae; genus Parasynechococcus. The sequence continues at coordinate 8,250 of NZ_JBGKDP010000218.1, read as the reverse complement.
CCACAGAGCCAGCGTCCACCCACGCGATGGCTGGTCATCCCCGGGGCGTGCAGGGGCGTCTCGGTGAAGCACTTCATCACCAGCGTGGTCCCCAGCACGGTGATCCCATCTTCGGGACCGGGATCTGCGGCGAGCACGGCGGCATTGGAATCCGTTGTTCCGGCAACGATGATCAGATCGTCCGCCAGGCCCAAGGCCTTGGCCTGTTCCGGTGCGATCGCCCCGAGAATGCTGCCGCTGCGACGGATCTCGGGGAGTGCCTGCTGCCAGGGCTGTTCGGCAAAACGGGCTGGCCAGCTGTTGGTGATCAGATCCCAACCCAGACGCAGGTTGTTGCCTTCTTCCCCCCAGCGCCAATCGTTCAGCAGCCATCCGCTGATCCAGTCGGCCTGATGCCGCAGCAGGATCGCCTCGCCATGGCGGTTAAGGAGCCGCAAGGCCCGGGCCAGGCTGCCGCTGCAGCTGGCGGCCGGACTACTGGGATCCACCAAAGGCTTCAGGGCTGACTGCAGCTCAGGGCAGCTCTGGGAATAGGCCAGTGCTTTCCCCAGTGGGGAACCATTACGATCACAGGCCAGCAGCGTGCCGGAGGTGCCATCTACGGTGAGCGCTTTCAGCTGAGATCGTAGCTGGGCAGGGATCGCCCTGATCAGACTGCCACAGCCTTCGCGCCAGCTGTGGGGGTTGGAGAAGTCTCCGCCGTAGGCCTGGGATCTGCTGTCGAGAAGCGTGCCGTTACCGGCCATAACGGCTGTGCGGATTCCGCTCGTGCCCAGGTCGATTCCGAGCACCAGCGGCGAATCCGTCATGGCTTCAGGCCGCGGCGACCTGCTTCAGCTCCTGGCTTTTCGCTGTCACGTCTTCCCAGGGAGCGTCGAGGTCGTTGCGTCCGAAATGGCCGTAAGCAGCAGTGTCCTGATAGAAACGACCGCCCCGTTGCTGGGGAAGGTTGCGCAGACCGAAGGTCTCGATGATGGCGCCGGGGCGCAGATCGAAGTGCTCCTGCACCAAGGCGGTGAGGGCATCGTTGGCCAGTGCGCTGGTGCCGAAGGATTCCACCAGGATCGACACGGGCTTGGCCACGCCGATGGCGTAGCTCAGCTGTACTTCGGCCCGTTCGGCGAGCCCTGCGGCCACAAGGCACTTGGCCAGATAGCGCGCGGCGTAGGCGGCCGAACGGTCCACTTTGGTGGGGTCCTTGCCAGAGAAAGCACCACCGCCGTGGCGAGCATAGCCGCCATAGGTGTCCACGATGATCTTGCGGCCGGTGAGGCCAGCATCGCCCTGAGGGCCGCCCACCACGAACTTGCCGGTTGGGTTCACCAGATACTTGGTGGCCTCGCGGGAGGGCTTGAGGGCCAGATCGGCGGTTGCCGGCTCCACCACATGGGTCCATAGGTCTTCGGTGATGCGCTCGCGGATGCCCTGCTCATCACTGATCCCATCAACTTCAGCGGTGTGCTGAGTGGAGATCAGGATTGTGTCGATCGAGACGGGCTTGTCGTTTTCGTAGACGACGCTCACCTGGGTTTTGCCATCGGGAAGCAGGTAACCCAGGGTTCCGTTGTGGCGTACTTCGGCCAGGCGGCGCGACAGACGGTGGGCCAGGCTGATTGGTAACGGCATCAGCTCGGGTGTCTCGTTGCAGGCGTAGCCGAACATGATTCCCTGGTCGCCGGCACCCACCAGATCCAGGGGATCACCGGCGTGGTCGTCGGCCTCGTTAACGCCCTGGGCGATGTCGGGGGACTGTTGATCGAGAGCCACCAGCACCGCACAGCTGTTGGCATCGAAACCACCGGCCCGGGCGCCGCTGTAACCGATCTCCTTGATCACATTGCGCACCAGGTGGATAAAATCCACCTGCGCCTTGGAGGTCACCTCACCGGTGATCATGCAGAGGCCAGTGTTCACCACGGTCTCGCAAGCCACGCGGCTGGCGGGATCCTGGGCCAGCAGAGCATCCAGAACGGCGTCACTCACCTGGTCGCAGATCTTGTCGGGATGCCCTTCCGTGACGGACTCGGACGTAAAGACGTAACGGCTCATTCAGCGCTCCAGATCGCGCGACTTTACGCGGCTCTGCTGAGGGCGAGGTCGTTCCAGTGCTGGAGCAGATGCCGTGCTGATGGCAGCTCCGGAGGACGACTCCAGCCACCGATGAATCCGATCACGCCGCCGATGCCGGCCTCAAGGGCCATCTGCAGGTCGGTCTCCGCATCGCCAACCAAGGCACATCGTTGGGGTGGCAGGCCAAGCCTGTCGCACAGCTCCAGGACGGCTTGTGGATCGGGTTTGCGCGGATGGTCGTCCGCACTCCAGATGCCGGCAACGCCTGCACTGAGCTGATGGTGGATCAGGAAGTCCTCAATGCCGGATCGGGTGTCGTTGCTGATCACAGCAGCGGTCACGCCTTGCTGGTGCAGATCCCCCAGCAGTTGTCCTGCACCGTTAATCAACGGGCTTGGGGTTGTGTCGATCAAGCTGCTCTGCTCAACCGCGTCGAAGCAGGTGTGGGCCATGGCGAGCGCCTGGGGCCATGAGCAGCCCAGCAGACAGAACACCGTTGCGGTCGAGGCGATGTTGTCTTGCCTGGAGGCAACCGCCAGGGTTCCGCCAGGATCGAGCAAGCCGCTATCAACACCGAACGCTCTGCGCAGGGTGTGGCTCAGCTCAGAGGATTTCAGCGCAGGGGCCAGATCTTGAGCAATCTCGATGGCTGTGTTGATGCGTGCGTCCGCCAATGCCAGCAGATGCGGCTCGCTATGGGAAAGGGTGCCGTCCTTATCGAACAGCACTCCTTGGAAATTGCCGATGGGATCTCCCTTCAGCAGGAGTTGGCCCATCAGGCTCAGATCATCATGGAGCTGATCGGATCCTCGCCCTCTTCGGCCTGCTCCATCAGCATCTGCTTGTAGCGAGCAGCCATTTCCTCGGCCTTTTCGAACACCTTCTGGGGGTCGGTGAGCATGTCACCCGGTTCGGGTTCAAGGGCCTTGGTTGACAGGGAGATCCGGCCGCGCTCGGCATCCAGATCAATAATCATCACTTTCATCTGATCATTCACATTCAGCACCGAGTGGGGGGTCTCGATGTGCTCGTGGCTGATTTCGGAAATGTGTAGCAGACCGCTGACACCACCGATGTCGATGAAGGCGCCGTAAGGCTTGATGCCGCGGACGGTACCCACCACAACTTCGCCAACCTCCAGGCGATTCATCTTCCGCTCCACCAAGGCGCGGCGGTGGCTGAGCACCAGGCGGTTGCGCTCTTCGTCCACCTCGAGGAATTTCAGAGGCAGGAAGTCGGCGACCAGTTCCTCCTTCGGCTTGCGGGTGCTGATGTGGGAGCCGGGGATGAAGCCCCGCAGGCCTTCAACACGCACCAGGGCACCACCACGGTTGGTGGCAAACACCTCGGAGTAGATGGTGGCGTCTTCCTTTTGGAGCTGGCGAACCCGCTCCCATGCGCGCGGGTACTCGATCCGACGGATCGACAGCGCCAGCTGACCATCCTCGTTCTCCTCACTCATGATGAAGAACTCACGAATCTCGCCTGGGGCAAGAACGTCGCTCAGACCCTCGACCCGATTGATCGACACCTCTTGCAGAGGCATGAAGGCTGCCGTCTTGGCGCCGATGTCGATCATGGCGCCCTTCGATTCCAGGGCGAAGACCGTGCCGTTGACGATGTCGCCAGGCTTGAAGTTGTAGTCGTACTTGCTGAGGAGAGCCGCGAACTCATCCAGGGTGAACCCGGCGGAGTCCAGGCTGCGACTGGCGGCGCGGCTGCTTGGATCATCCGCGGTGGGGACGTCTTCAGGGATGCTCAGGTCCTCACCCTCAAACGCCGGTTCGGCGGCGGCGGTTTCTGCAGAGGCTTCTGTGGCGTTCGCGTCCTGAACTTGATCCTGGATCTGTTCTTCTGTCGGAGTCGCAGACATGGGGGGCTGGCGGTCTACCTCAGGTGGGTAGTTCGAAAAAGTCGCATGGAACGCCCGCCGACGTTTCACGGAGAAACACTGACTTTACAGACTTGACCGACGGCTTGAGCGCAGCGATTCAACGCACTGGTTCAACGAACGGTGGCCAGATGGTTCTGTTCCTGATCGGCGTTCAGTGTTTCTAGGGTCGACATGAAGTCGTCAATGCCACGGAACTGGCGATAGACGGATGCGAAGCGGATGTAAGCCACTTCGCTGATTTGCTTGAGATCCCTCAGCATGAATTCACCGATCTCAGTACTGCTGACTTCCTTGCCGGTGCGTTGCTGGAGTTTCAGTTCGAGTTCCTCAACGAGGGATTCGAGCCGAGAGGTGTCCAGGCCAGTTTTCTCGCAAGCTCGATTCAAGCCATGCAGTAACTTGCTGCGACTGAAGATTTCCCGGTTGCCGTTGCGTTTGATCACCGTGATCGGAACGGTTTCCACTCGCTCATAGGTGGTGAAGCGAAACTCACAGTTGAGGCATTCACGCCGTCGTCTCACGCTGCGTCCACCGTCGGCTGCCCTGGATTCGAGAACGCGACTATCTGTGTTTTGGCAGGAGGGGCACTGCATCCCCGAGGGCATTAATAAGCTGCACCAACTGTAGACAGTGATTTGAGACTTGAGAAGGATCTTGTGGACATCAGTCTCATTTGAGGATTCCGCCGACGGCTGTTGCTGACTTGAGACTGCTGTGATCCGCTCGTGTCGGCGAGACCGGCTTGCGACAGTGGGTGATGGAAAGCACAAAAAAACCCCGCCTCGGCGGGGTTTCGAGGGATCAAATCACTTACCGATTTTCGGCGGATCGCGGAAGGCGATTGCGAAGAAGAGGGTGGCAATCGCGAGGGTAAGGATGAGGACGTAAGCGAAGCTTTCCATCGTGTTGTTCCTGAAGGGCGATCAGTTGAGGGGAGTTCCAGCGGGGGGAACGTAGCCCTCGGGCAGGCGACGGGTGGTTTTGTCACCGAGCTTGGCGAAGAGGCCGAACTCCACCTGATCTCCGAGGTCGGGATCAATACCAGCGAACACATCGCGGTACAGGGTGCGGGCACCGTGCCAGATGTGGCCGAAGAAGAACAGCAGCGCGAAGGTGGCATGGCCAAAGGTGAACCAGCCGCGCGGCGAGCTGCGGAACGTACCGTCGGAGTTGTAGGTCTCACGGTCGAAGTCGAAGGCTTCGCCCAGTTGAGCTTTACGGGCAAGACGCTTCACGTCGGCAGGGTCGGTGAAGGTCTGGCCATCCAGAGCACCGCCAAATACCTTGGCGGTCACGCCCTGCTGCTCGAAGGAGAACTTAGCTTCCGCACGACGGTAGGGAATGTCGGCACGGACAATGCCCTGCTCATCTTCCAGAACGACGGGGAAGTTCTCGAAGAAGTTCGGCAGGCGACGAACTCCAAGGTTGCGACCTTCTTTATCGCTAAATGCGATGTGGCCAACCCAAGCGGTTGCCAAGCCATCACCATTAACCATTGGACCCACGCGGAACAAACCCCCTTTGGCAGGGCTGTTGCCGACGTAGTCGTAGAAGGCGAGCTTCTCAGGGATGGCCTCGAAGGCCTCTTGCTGGGTAGCTCCATCGTCCATCGCGGTTTGCACACGACGGTTGATTTCAGTTTTGAAGTAGCTCTGATCCCACTGGTAACGAGTGGGTCCAAACAGCTCGACGGGGGTTGCAGCAGACCCGTACCACATGGTTCCGGCCACGATAAAGGCGGCGAAGAACACGGCTGCGATGGCGCTGGCCAGGACGGTCTCAATGTTGCCCATCCGAAGCGCTTTATAGAGGCGCTCGGGCGGACGCGTGGTGATGTGGAAAATGCCTGCAATGATGCCGACGATGCCAGCAGCGATGTGGTGGGCAACGATGCCACCAGGGTTGAAGGGGTTGAAGCCTTCAGGTCCCCACGACGGTTGAACGGCCTCGAGATGGCCGGTTAGCGCATAAGGATCAGAGATCCACATGCCGGGCCCAAAGACGCCAGTCAGGTGGAAAGCACCGAAGCCGAAGCAGCCGAGGCCAGCAAGTAGCAGGTGAATGCCGAAAATCTTCGGCAGGTCGAGGGCGGGTTCGCCTGTGCGGGGGTCCTGCCAGATCTCGAGATCCCAATAGGTCCAGTGCCAGATGGCGGCCAGCATCATCAGGCCGGAGAAAACGATGTGAGCGGCAGCGACGCCCTCGAAACTCCAGAAACCGGGGTCAACACCCGTTTCGCCGGTGATGCTCCATCCACCCCAGCTACCGGTCACGCCAAGGCGGGACATGAAGGGCATCACAAACATGCCCTGACGCCACATCGGGTTCAGGACAGGGTCGGACGGATCGAAAATGGCCAGCTCGTAGAGAGCCATGGAGCCGGCCCAGCCGGCTACGAGGGCTGTATGCATGAGGTGCACAGCCAGAAGGCGGCCCGGGTCATTAATGACAACGGTGTGCACCCGATACCAGGGCAATCCCATGGGTCAGGTTCGGGGGACAAGACTGCTTATGCAGCCAGACATGGGCGATCGTAAGGGCTTCAGTTCATGGGGCGGGGGAAAAGTGACCTGCCCGCAATGGTCAGTGACATGAAAGTCAGGGCCCTGTTGTTCACAAAACGCAACGCTTCGGCCCATGATGGGGATTGGTTGCCTGTGAGCTCATGCCCGTTATCCGTTTTGTTCGCGAAGGGCGTGATGTGGAGTGTTACCCCGGCGAAAATCTGCGTGAGGTGGCCCGGCGCGAGGGCATCGAGCTCTACGGCTTGAAGGGGCAGCTTGGCAACTGCGGTGGCTGTGGCCAATGCATCACTTGCTTCGTTGCCGTGGTCGATGAAGACAACGCCGATGCGCTGACGGCACGCACCGCCGTCGAAGACAGCAAGCTGCGCCGTCGACCCCAGGAGTGGCGTCTAGCATGCCAGGCCCTGGTGGAGAAGTCCGTCATGGTGCTTACCCGGCCTCAAGTGAAGCTCCCCAATGCTGATTCGAGATTGGCTGCTGCCAGGCAGGCGCCTCTGCCGGCGGGGCCCACGGCATGGCCTGTGCCCCTGGTGAGTGAGCTTGATGAGGAGGATCAGGATGGGGCCGATGGCGACAGCCCCCCGGATGCCAAGGCTGCTACTGCCGGTGACGAGGTCTGGGGAGACGCTCCCCAGACCTCTTGTCGGTGATACCTTCGCCTGGAACCCTCTAACGGCCATGGAAACCAACGATCTCGGATTCGTCGCCAGCCTCCTATTCATCCTGGTTCCGGCGATCTTCCTGATCGTGCTCTACATCGGCACGCAGAATAAAGAGGCTTGATTCAGCCTTGTTCAGGCTCACGCACCAGAAGCACAGGGGCTGGTGCGTGCACTCGGATGTAGTCGCTGACTGATCCACCCAGCAGCTTGTCCAAATCCACCAGTCCTCTGGCAACAAGAGGCCGTCGGTCCTGAGAGGCGATGACCACCAGGTCGGCGTTGCACTCCGATGCAGCCAGGCAAACGCTGCGACCGATGTCTTTCCCTTCGGTGTGAATGGCTTTCATCTCAACGCCGAACCCCCTGGCCCGATGAACAGCGGCGTCGAGAACCTCGTCCGCTTTCGTCCGACCCCCCCGGGAGGGTGCAGATTCCTGGCGAACGACATGAACACCGGTGAGGGTTCCGCCAGGGGTTTCACGCACCAGTTCGCAGGCCGTGCGCAGGGCGTCGTCCCCCACACCTGTTCCGTCGATCGTCACCATCACGCGGTTGACATGTTTGACGTAGAGGTCGTCCCTCACCAGAAGCATCGGCCGCGTGGATAGTTGAAAGACGTATTGGCTGGTGCTGTTGGCCAGAATCGATTGAAGGCGGCCCAGCCCGCGGGATCCCATCACGATCAGGTCGGCCTGAACCTCATCGGCAACCTTGAGAACGGTCTGCTTGGTGTCGCCCTCGCGAATCATGGTGCTCACGCTTGATGGGCTGAGTCCCATGCGCGTGATTGCGCTATTCAAGAGGTTTTCTGCTTCGTCGCGATGGCCGTCGGATTGCGACTTGCTCTGTTCCGAGACCACATGCAGCAAATTGATTTTTGCGGCCTTCAGGCTGGGAATGTCCTGGAGCATCCGGATCATTTCTTCGACGTGACCCTTGCCCGAGTCGGCAATCAGAAGGTTCCTGAACACAGGGAGATGAAGCAGCCTTTGCGCAAGCCTATGGGTGGTTTCCTCCGTGGAGAGAAGCTGATGTCACAGCGTTACGCGGATCATGTACACCTTGACCAAGCGTGTGCTCCCGCAGCACACCGATTACG
>NZ_JBGKDP010000217.1:0-8771 GCF_042954245.1 Parasynechococcus sp. | reverse complement strand
AGCCTCTCGCAAGAACTGAAGGGCGCTGTTTGGTGTTTTGATCTCGTGCCGGAGGCGCAGGCCTCGATGCCATTGGATTGGACTGCGGCGGTGGATCAGCTCCTGCAGGCCACAACCTTGGTGTGGCACGACACCGATAAGAAGGGCCGCCCCCGGGAGCGGGATTGCCGCCCCGCGTTGAAGGCGCTGCACGTGACGGATCAGAACGCCAATGGATCCGTTCGGCTTCGCTTGGAAGCAGCGGTGGATGAGATGGGCCGAAGCTTGCGCCCTGCTCAGATTCAGCACTGGCTTGCCGAGACCGTTGGCCAGCCCTTGCAGGTGCAACGCTTGGCGCGAGAGGCCCTGCTCCTCAGTGCACAGTGCTAGCTTGGTTAGAGAACAGATGTTTCGTCCGTCAGGACCAACCTTGTTCCGGTCCTGTCTGATCCAACACGGATATCGAGGTCCACTATCACGGCTTGCATGGCGGTCTTTTTTGGAACCCCCAAGCCTGAGTCATAGGAGTTTTTGCTCCGCAACCTTTTGGCCTTGCTGACCAGCTCAGATCTTTCCATCAACCCGTGAGGGAGAACCGGCAGGTTCCTCAACGGATTTGGCCCTCAATCGGGCTCAACCAGTTCTCTTATGCCCCAGCAAATTGTCATCGCGGAGCAGCTGCGCATCGCAGCAGTGCTGACCGATGAACGTGTTGATGAACTGATCGTCGCGCAGGGTCGTTATCAGATCGGAGATGTCTATTTAGGAACGGTTGAAAATGTTCTGCCAGGTATTGATGCTGCCTTTGTCAATATTGGTGAGAGTGAGAAAAACGGGTTCATTCATGTCACCGATCTTGGGCCGCTGCGTCTGAAGAAAGGTTCGGCTGGGATCACTGAACTTCTGGAGCCTCGCCAAAAGGTTCTAGTTCAAGTGATGAAAGAACCGACCGGTACCAAGGGCCCACGGTTGACGGGAAATCTTGCTCTGCCAGGTCGCTACCTGGTGCTTCAGCCCCATGGCCAGGGGGTCAGTATCTCCCGGCGCATCAGTTCCGATGCAGAACGGAACCGATTGCGTGCCCTGGGTGTTCTGATCAAGCCGCCTGGAGCTGGCCTGCTGATCCGTACGGAAGCCGACGGCATCAGCGAAGACTTGCTGATTGAGGATCTGGAATCCTTGTTGCGCCAGTGGGAGGCGATTCAGCAAGCCGCTGAAACAGCTGCACCCCCTGTGCTGCTCAACCGTGATGAAGACTTCATCCATCGGATTCTGCGGGACCACATGGGCCCGGATCTGGCCCGGGTTGTGGTGGACGATGCCGCCGCTGTGGGCCGTGTTAGCAGTTTCCTTGGTGCTGAAGCCAGCCATGTGCTGGTGGAATCGCACAGTGAACCCATCGAGTTGCTGGAGCACTACAAGGTCAATGCCGCCATCCGCGATGCGCTGAAGCCGCGGGTTGATCTGCCGTCCGGTGGTTACGTGATCATCGAGCCCACCGAAGCACTCACGGTGATCGATGTGAACTCGGGCTCGTTCACACGATCGGCCAATGTGCGCGAAACCGTGCTGTGGACCAACTGTGAGGCGGCGATCGAAATCGCTCGACAACTCAAGCTTCGCAACATCGGTGGGGTGATCATCATCGACTTCATCGATATGGATTGCCGTCGTGATCAGCTCCAGCTGCTGGAGCATTTCACGACAGCCGTCCGTGACGACTCAGCTCGCCCTCAGATCGCGCAGCTCAGTGAACTGGGCCTGGTGGAACTCACCCGCAAGCGTCAAGGGCAGAACATCTACGAACTCTTCGGCCGGGCATGTCCCAGCTGTGGTGGTCTGGGCCATGTGGCCGTTCTCCCTGGCAAAGACCTGCTTCAACCTCTGGCGACGGCCACGGGATTGGTGCGCTCGGCGGCCTCTGCCCGCGCTGAAGTTGTTTCGCCTGGAGAGAACGGTGGGAATGGCCGGAGGCGGCGCGGTGGTCGAGGGCGTGGCGGTCAGGATTTCGTCCTTCCGGTCGAGACGTCCGACACCACTGCCCCTGAGGTGTCGACCCAAGAGGCTCAGGAGCTCGCGACTGCCCGTCGTCAGGACCCTGAATTGGTTGCCGTCCCCATGACGGACGAGCAACAGCAGTTGTTTGGTTGGCTGGGGTTGAACCCTTCCCTGTTGTTGGAGGAGCCCCCTGCATCCGACAACGTCGTGGTCAGGGTTGTGCGTCCTGGTGAGGACGAGCAGGAGGTGCTGGAGGCGGCACGTCAACAATTGACGGCCAGTTCCGGACGGCGCCGTCGTCGCGGCGGACGGGGCGGTCGTTCAGGCTCACGCAATGGGGTGAGTCAGCCCACTGCGAACCCTGCCGCTGAGACGCCCGTTGTCGTTACCTCATCCGCCCCGGATGAGTCGGCACCCCTGATGGTGGAGATCACCCCCTTGGAGGCGGTGACCAATCTGATGATCACCGAACCAGAACCGGCCCCCATCAGCGAACCGGCTGAGCCCGAGCCCGTGGCAGTGGCGGAAACAGCTGAGCCTGAGGAGCCTCGCCGTCGCCGTCGTCGCTCCTCGGCTGTCGCCACGGTCTGAGGAGGATGATCGCGCAGGAGTCCCTCCCTCTCGGGAGGGACGTGGCTGGTGTGGATGAAGTCGGTCGCGGTTGCTTGTTCGGTCCTGTTTTTGCGGCCGCTGTGGTGCTCGAGGGCTCAGCGGCCGAATGTCTGTTTAAGGCAGGGCTGACCGACAGCAAAAAACTGTCGGCCAAGCGTCGGGCTGCTCTTGTTCCCTTGATTCAGTCGCTGTGTGTGGCATCCGGTTTAGGCCAGGCGTCAGCGCGAGAAATTGACGCCTGCGGCATCCGCGTTGCCACTGAACGCGCCATGTTGCGGGCTCTGCAGAGACTGCCCCAGATCCCTGGACTTGTGCTGGTGGATGGCAATCTTCCCCTTCGGCTGTGGCCGGGCCCGCAGCGCACGGTGATCGCAGGCGATAGTCGATCAGCGGCCATTGCTGCGGCCAGTGTTCTGGCCAAGGAGGCCAGGGATGCACTCATCCGGCGCTTGTCGGCTCGCTTCCCTGGTTACGGACTCGAGCGCCATGCGGGCTACGGCACGGCGCAGCATCGTCTGAGCCTGATGGCCTCAGGCCCCACGCCCCTGCATCGGCAAACGTTCTTGAAGCGTCTGCTCGGTTGAGCTTGGCGCCTCTGTCTCCTGACACCAGCTGCGGTAGTCGTCGATCAGCTGCTGGCCAACTCGGGCTTTGATGCTAATGAGGATGCCACTCAAGATTGATTCGCCCGTTGATTCCAACACCCGCTTGGGGATCAGCTTGAGCAGTGATGGCTGGCTCACGCTCACCGACAGATGGGCATGTCCCTGAAGCCCGCTGGGTGTGGAGGTCAGCCGAGCTTCAAGATTCAGGGCGAAGTCGTCAACGACCCCCAAACCCTCCAGCTCGCAGTCGAGGGCCTGCATCACCAACGTGTCGCCTTCTATGTGGATCTGGAGGGACACCACGGGTTTCACGTAGAGCTGAAAGACCTGCAGGCTGGTCACCACATAGCGGTAACGCCCTGGCTGCAGGCGGGTGAGCTGTTTGGCGTCCAGCAAGGCCTCGAGGACGCGCTCCTCCTCCAGCAGGTAAGTGGGCAGCCGCTCTGCTTCGGTTCTGACAGGCAGATCAAGCTTTTGACTGGCTTCGAAGGCCAGGGGCATGGACTTCGCCTGACGCGGCATGATCTTATCGAGTCCATGCAGTGCGGCTTCGATGCCTACACGTCTCGCATTCCTTGGCCCAGCCGGGACCTATGGCGAACAGGCCGCCCGGGTGTTGATCGAACAGGACGCTCTTGAGGATGTCCAGCTGGTGCCCTGCGTCGGGCTTCGATCGATTGTGGAACAGCTGGCGGGAGGGCAGTGTGATGCAGCTGTTGTCCCGATTGAGAACTCGGTTGAGGGGGGGGTGACAGCGACCCTCGATGCGCTGTGGTCCCACCCCGAGCTTTGTATTCGCAGGGCTTTGGTGCTTCCGATTCAGCACGCTCTACTGGGGAGTGGGCCGCTCAGCAGAATCACGGAAGTGCTCTCCCACCCGCAGGCCCTGGCCCAGTGCAGTGGCTGGTTGGCGCAGCATCTGCCCGATGTATTGCAACTGCCCACCTCATCCACGGCTGAAGCAGCTCGCATGGTGGCGGGCAGTCCCTTCCGTGCTGCGATTGCCTCCCAGGCCGCTGCCCGAGAACACGGGTTGGATGAGCTGGCGTTTCCTGTGAACGATGTTGCAGGAAATCGCACCCGTTTTCTGCTGTTGCGTCGTGGGCAGCGCAGTGAGCATGGCGATGTGGCTAGCCTAGCGTTCTCATTGCATCGCAATGCACCGGGGGCCTTGCTGGAGGCTCTGGCCTGTTTGGCTGAGCGGGGCCTGAACATGAGTCGGATTGAATCACGACCGTCCAAACGGGAGTTGGGGGAATACGTCTTTTTTGTGGATGTGGATCTTCCGCCGGATCCATCAACGGCTCTGGCGGATCTGATCGCCCAGTTGCAGCCTTTGTGTGAGCATCTCGCCCATTTCGGTGCCTACCCCAGCAGTGATCTCAGCAGCTGCTGAACATCAAGAGCTGTTGAGGATCAGTCTTTTCTGATCCGAAAGACGCCGAACTGCATCAGGCCGGTGTCGAAGGCCCAGTGCATCAGCAACAACGTAGGCGTTTCTCTCAGGCCTTGAAGGACCGCTTTGGGTCCCAGGCTGAGCACAGCCCAGGGACGTCGGATGCCCTCGACGATGGAGTCAATCCATGAGGGAAGCGTGGCCTGGGTCCAGTCGTCGGTGAGGACCTCACCACGGTTGTGGACGCTTTTGTCGAGGTTCTGGCGGAACCCCTTGATACTGGCGAATTCAGGGTGGACCCACTGGTTGAGCAGCTGACGCATCACCCAGCGTTCGGTTCGCGTCATGCCGCCATCGGACGGGTCGCGGCGGTTCCAGTCGGCCACAGCAAGCAGCCCCCCAGGGCGCAGTACCCGCAGCAGTTCATCGGCATATCGCTGTTTATCCGGCATGTGTGGGCCAGCCTCTACACTCCAGATCGCATCAAAGCTCTGATCGGGCAGTTGAAGATCCAAGGCGTCCATCACCTGGAAGCGGCTGGTCAGACCTGATGGAGTGAGTTGGGTCGCTCGTTTCACCTGGGCTGGGCTGATGCTGATGCCGAGAACGTCCAACCCGTAATCCCGCGCCAGGATTCGGGCACTGCCACCGATGCCACATCCCACATCCAGCACCCGGCTGCCGGCTGGGAGTTGGTCTAGACCGCTCCATCGCACCAGCTCGTGGACGAAGGCTTCCTTGGCTTCGCGGAAGTCGCAGGAGCCGGGCGGGGTCCCGTAATGGCCGAGATGGACGTGCTCTCCCCAGAGCTGCTCCAACAAACGGTCTTCTGTCCAGGCGTCGTAGGCGGAGGCGACACTCTCCGACGATTCGTAGCTCCGGTCGCGGCGAAGCCACAGCGCAACTCCGGTGGCCCCAACGGCGCCGGCCATCACCAGCAGAGATTCCAACATCACTTCAGATCCATCAACACAGTGCGGGCCGCCAATTGGCGTCGGGTGTGATCCAACATTTCAAACTGCTGACTCAACCGTTCGTGGGTGTCGGTCAGTTCCAGGAGACTCTGTTGCGCCGAGGCCGCCTGATCCAGATGGGCGCCGATCCAGAAGGAGAGCTCCCGTGGTAAATCAGGCAGATCGTCAGGCAATTCCACCTCTCGATTCTGCAGTTTGCTGGTTAGCTGAACGACGTCGCTCAAGGCTTCGCTGACCTTATCCCGCAGGCTGTTGAGCAGGTCGGTGTCGGCTACAGGCTCATCCTCCAGCCAGCTCACCATCGCTGTTCTGTAGGGCGTTTCCCGCGTGATGTTCAGCAGCCGGAACCGCTGTTGGCCCAACGAAACGATGTAGCTGCGACCGTCTTCAGTTGTTTGATGCTGAAGCACCTCAGCGCAGCAACCGATCTCGGCCATTTCGCCGTTCTCAGGGTTGATGCGAACAATGCCGAATCGCTTGTCCGTCTCCAGAACCGTCTGGAGAAGCATCCGATAACGCGATTCAAAAATGTGCAGCGGCAGGAGCTGCTGCGGGAACAACACGACGTCCGGTAGGGGGAACAGGGGAAGCTCCCTCACAGAAAGATCGGACACGAATGCCGTATTGTAGGCAACTGAATCCTAGGAAAATGAAGCTCTGATCGAACGGATCAGAGCTTCACTTCGATGTCCACACCACTGGGGAGATCAAGCTTCATCAGCGCATCGATGGTTTTGGCTGACGGGCTGTAGATGTCGATGATCCGACGGTGGGTGCGGGTTTCGAAGTGCTCGCGGGAGTCCTTGTCCACGTGGGGAGAGCGCAGAACGCAGTAGATCTTGCGTTTCGTGGGCAGGGGGATCGGACCGATCGCGGTTGCAGCGGTGTTATCGGCCGTTTCAATGATTTTCTCGCAAGAGAGATCCAGCATGCGGCGGTCAAACGCCTTCAGGCGGATGCGGATCTTTTGCTGAGCGATGGCAGTGGACATAAGGAGGGGGGCGAAAAAGCTTCGAGGTCGAAGGAGGACTTCAGTTGTCGAGGTTCTGAGAAATGTAGGAGATGGGGGGCTGAGCTCCTCCATCTCCTGCCGTGTGGTTCAGCTTGCGCTGATCACTCGATGATCTTGGAGACCACGCCAGCACCGATGGTGCGGCCGCCTTCGCGAATAGCGAAGCGCATGCCCTGCTCGATGGCGACGGGGCAGATCAGCTCACCGGTCATCTGGATGTTGTCACCAGGCATCACCATTTCCACATTGGAACCGTCTTCCGCGGTGAAGGCGGTGATTTGGCCGGTCACGTCCGTTGTACGGATGTAGAACTGCGGGCGATAGCCAGCGAAGAAGGGAGTGTGGCGGCCGCCTTCTTCCTTCTTGAGCACGTACACCTGACCCTCGAACTTGATGTGGGGGGTGATGGAACCGGGCTTCACGAGCACCATGCCGCGCTCGATATCTTCCTTCTGGATGCCGCGTAGCAGCAGACCAACGTTGTCGCCAGCCATGCCTTCATCGAGCAGCTTGCGGAACATTTCCACACCGGTGACGGTGGTCTTGCGGGTGTCCTTGATGCCGACGATTTCGATCTCTTCGCCGACCTTGACGATGCCGCGCTCGATACGGCCGGTGGCCACGGTGCCGCGACCGGTGATGGAGAAGACGTCTTCGACAGCCATCAGGAAGGGCTTGTCCACTTCCCGCTCAGGCTCAGGAATGCTGGCGTCAACAGCCGCCATCAGTTCCTCGATCTTGGCTTCCCACTCAGCCTCGCCTTCGATTGCCTTCAGGCCGGAGACCTGAACCACGGGGATGTCGTCGCCGGGGAAGTCGTAGCTGGAGAGCAGTTCGCGGATCTCCATCTCCACTAGCTCGATAATCTCTTCGTCATCGACCATGTCGCACTTGTTCAGTGCAACCACCAGAGCGGGAACGCCCACCTGCTTGGCCAGCAGGATGTGCTCCTTGGTCTGAGCCATCGGGCCATCGGTGGCGGCACACACCAGGATGGCGCCGTCCATCTGAGCAGCACCGGTGATCATGTTCTTCACATAGTCCGCGTGGCCAGGGCAGTCCACGTGGGCATAGTGACGGGTCTCCGTTTCGTACTCAACGTGAGCGGTGTTGATGGTGATACCACGCTCACGCTCTTCAGGGGCTCCGTCGATGTCGGCGTAGTTCTGAACTTCAGCCTGGCCCTTCTTGGCGAGCACGTTGGTGATCGCAGCGGTGAGGGTGGTTTTGCCGTGGTCAACATGGCCGATGGTGCCGATGTTGACGTGGGGCTTGTTCCTTTCGAACTTCTCGCGTGCCATGGGTGTTTAAAGAATCGAGGGTTGGAATTGGAGGAGTTTAGAGATCAGGAATTGCCCTGATTCTTGGAAATGATGGCCTCAGCCACATTGCGAGGAACTTCGGCGTAATTGTCGAATTCCATCGAGAAAATGCCCCGGCCCTGGGTCATGGAGCGGAGCTCGGTGGCGTAACCGAACATCTCGGCAAGGGGCACCTTGGCCGAGATTTTGGACGTGCTGTCATCGATGGACTGGCCCTCAACTTGACCTCGACGGGAGGACAGGTCGCCGATGATCGAACCAAGGAAATCCTCGGGAACTTCGACCTCGACTTTCATCATCGGCTCAAGCAGCACAGGACTGCACTTCTTGACGCCGTCCTTGAAGGCCATGGATCCGGCGATCTTGAACGCCATCTCCGAAGAGTCGACGTCATGATAGGAGCCATGCACCAAGGTGCACTTCACATCGATGAGGGGGTATCCGGCGATCACACCAGATTCGCAGGTCTCCTTCATGCCCTGCTCGGCGGGCTTAATATATTCCTTCGGAACGACACCGCCCACGATCTTGTTGACGAACTCAAAGCCGGAGCCGGGCTCACCTGGTTCCATTTCGATCACAACGTGGCCGTACTGGCCCTTACCGCCGGTCTGACGGGAGAACTTACCTTCGCCACCTGCGGAACCACGGATGGTTTCGCGGTAAGAGACCTGAGGTGCTCCGATGTTAGCTTCCACCTTGAACTCGCGCAGCATGCGGTCCACCAGGATTTCCAGGTGGAGTTCGCCCATGCCGGCGATCACGGTCTGACCGGTCTCGGCATCGGTGTTGACGCGGAAGGTGGGATCCTCTTCAGCCAGAGCAACAAGGGCCTTGGAGAGCTTCTCCATGTCGCCCTTGGTCTTGGGCTCC
>NZ_JBGKDP010000216.1:0-2495 GCF_042954245.1 Parasynechococcus sp. | reverse complement strand
ACCCGGGAATAAATGATCTTGCCCGTGCTGCCCCGTGGGGTGGGTTGATGCTCCTTGCTGCTCATGCGCTGGTCCTTGAGCAGCTGCAGCCAGTGCTGCTTCTTTGGAGCTTTTCCGTCCTCACCGTGGGCGGCCAGGGTGGCCATCGCCACCGGCCCGGAGGTGTGAAAGCGCAGTTGCAGATTGCGGCCGTTGAGCAGTGGATCGAGACCGGCCACGGGAATGGGCAACAGCAGCAGCTGTGTGGGTGCGCCCGGAGCCAGGCTCCACCGGCGGTTGGTGAGTTCCGCTGCGCTGCGGCCGGCCAATAGATCTCCGGCCACACGGCTGCCGGGCCCTGCCGCTATCACTTCGGTGGTTTCCGTCATCAGGCTCGGCAAGGGCAAGAAGGGGGCCTGGGTCTGGCCGGGCTCCGTGGCCTGCGAGAGCGAGGTGCTGCCCGAGAGCAGCTGCAGGGTCACAGAAGCGTTCCCCAGCGGAGCCGCCAGCACCGCCAGCCACAGGGTTGAGCTGGGGCTGCCCTCCGTATCACCTGCATACACGTGGTGGCTGAACAGGTCAAAGCGACCGTTGAGCACCACCGGAACTGCCGCCGCTTCCCCATCGGGGAAGGTCGAGATCAGGATGCCATCGTCCTCGATCAGTTCAGGGTTGTTGTCGTTCACCATCAACACGCTGTCGAGGGCTCCCGACAGGGGGCGAACGCTCTGCTGACGCTCAATCACCTCCGCAGTGCCGGGCATTGCTGCAACAGCCAGCCAGGCAGCAGACAACAGCGGGGCGAGCTTCATGGCTTGGGCGGAACAGGGATGGGTTTGAGGTGCGGCGCCATGGCAGCGGCGAGCTGACGGATCAGTTCGGTGGATCGGGGGTCGTTGAAGGGGCCCTCCACCAGAAATCCCGCCACAGCGCGTCGTCCGTCGGGGAGTTCGATCAGCCCGGCATCGGCGTAGGCGATGCCGATGTCACCTGTTTTGTTGTAGACGCGGTACCCCTTGCGGGCCAGGCTTGCGTCTGGTTCGCCCTGGGCGCCACCGAGGCCGCGCATCAAGCCCCTGGGGAGCAGCGTGTTGGTGACTGACGTCTCCATCACCTCGCGAAATAGATCCCGGCTGCGGGGAGCCAGCAGCTCACCGCTATCCACCAAGGCAATGGCCCGGCTGAGATCTCTGGCACTGGTGGTGTTGGTTCCGTCGAGATCCGGCAGCCAGTTGTTCACCACGGTAGAGGGCAGGTCCAGGTCCTGAAAGCGGGTGTTGATCGCATCCATTCCCCCTGCCCGGGCAATGATCAGGTTGGTGGCGGAGTTGTCGCTCACCCGGATCATTGCCGTGGCTACCTCATGGGTGGGGAAGCGGCTGCCCAGGGGCCGGGAGGCCATCCAACCGGCGCCTCCCCCCACCAGCTGCTCGGTGAGTGTGAGCGGTTCGTTCCACTGCAGTGTTCCCTGATCCAGCAGTTCCAGCACCGCGAGCAGGATCGGCGTCTTGATCGAGCTGGCGGCAGCCATCGGCCGTTCGGCCTGCATGGCCGCAAAGCGTCCGTCGTCGAGGATCAGCATGTAGGCGCTGGCCTGCAGATCGCTCTGTTGCGCGGCCAGCTCCAGCCAGCGCTCAGACAGCGCCTTGATTTCCTGCCTGGGGGCAAAGCGTGCCTGCTTCAGGCCCTTTGCCACGGCAGGCGCAGCCTTTTTGTTTGGGGTGTTCTCAGCGCTGGGCGGCTCCACGGCGTCACCGAGCAGCGTGGTGATCAGCGCTTGATCGGCCAGCAAGCTGGGCAGTGAGATCTCCTGTTGCTGAACGCGCGGCGCCAGCAGCCGCAGGCCGCTACCGGTGAGCAGTCCCAGACCCACCCCCATCAACACCAGCCGCAGGATGAGCTGGCCCGGGCCTTTCCAGCCGGCGGAGCGACGTGACGAACGACTGCGGCTCAACCTTTCAGCCGTGACTGTTCGGCAGAGATTAGGGGCGCTTGGCGCGGATGACCCAGCGCAGTTGGCGCACCATTCCCCGCAGTAGAGCCACCTCTTCGGCGCGCACCGTGGCGCGTTGCAGCAGATCCCGCACCTTGGCCATGCGGGCGGCGGCGGTGTGCTCCAGCAGGAAACCGGCCTCCAGCAGCAGGTCGGTTGCGTCGTCGAGACAGGCTGAAAGGGCCTTGGCGGCTGCCGGGTCCGGCGATGGGGGCTCGATGCAGCAGGTTTCAGTGGTCCCGCTGTTGAGGCGAGCCAACTCATGCAGCACCACCGCCACGGCGTGGGAGAGATTCAGCGAGGGATAGGCCTCACCGCTCTGTAGGCAGAGAACCCTCTGGCAGAGCCGCAGCTCACTGTTGCTAAGGCCGCGGTCTTCCCGTCCGAACACCAAGGCCACGGGGGCGTCGGTGCTGGAGCCGCTGCCATCGCTTCCCAGCAACCAACCCAGGGCCTGCTCGGGTGTTTGCAGGGGAATCTCGCCATGGTCCAGGCGTCCGCAACTGCCCACGGTGCGGCGGCA
>NZ_JBGKDP010000215.1:0-3444 GCF_042954245.1 Parasynechococcus sp. | reverse complement strand
AGTCCTGCAACAGCTGAGAGAAGTCCATCGCTGCTGTCAGTGCCCCCAGCCCGCCAGGGCAGATGCGCCGGTTTGCAGGCCAGCAGCTGTCGGAGATCTTGCATCCGAGGCGTTGGTCGTTGGTGTCGTGCGATTGCTTGGTCTCGCAAGGTTGAGGGCAGAGGGATGTCACGCACCCTGGAATCGTCCTTCAGCAAGGCGAGACCCAGTCGGCTGAGCCCATGGGGGCCACTGGTGACCAGCACATCGCCGGGGCGGGCTGCATTCCGATGCAGACGCAGGGGACCAAGACGGCCGAGGGCCGTGATTGAAAGCAGTCTTTGCTCCCCTCTGGAGCAGTCACCCCCCAGCAGAATGCCGCCGTACTGCCCCAAGGCAGCACTGATGCCTTGATAGACCCCGTCCACCCAGTCCCAGTTGGTGCGTCCTGGTGCGACAAGGGCCACGGTGATCCCTTCGATTTCGACGGCACCGCTGGCGGCCAAGTCGGACAGGTTGGCGGCAACGGCGCGCCAGCCCACATCCATGGCGGTGGTAGTGGCATCGCTGAAATGGATACCGTCCACGAGGATGTCGGTGTTGATCAACAGAGGTCGCGTATCGGCGGCAAGGGTCGCCGTATCGTCGCTGAGTTGGTCGGGCGGAGCAAAGCGAGCCAGCCGCCTAAGCAGCTCCGCTTCAGTCAGCTCCGCCAGGGTTGGGCTCATGCATGGGCTTTGAGCTGCCCCGCTCCCTCGATCACCTTCACGGCGGTGATCCGGTCATCGACGCCCAATTCCTCGAGAACATCGAATCCATCTATCACGTAGCCGAAGGCTGCATTGCGGCCATCCACGAGGTTCAGGCCAGCAGGGGTGAGCTCCGCCTCGTAGAGAAACATGAAGAACTGGGAGGATCCGTCGTCGAGGGCCTGGTCTGAATGGGCCCAGCCAAGGGTGCCCAGGGTGGCGAACGGAAGGGTTGGTGTGGCCTTGAACAGGCCCACGTCTTCAAAGGTTTCGTTGTAGATCGTGTCGTCTTCTTCGGGCACGCGGATCTCCAAGGGCACATGGCGCTCCTGCTTGGTTTTTGGATCCACGTAGCCAATTTCCGGCCCTTCTGGATCACCGCTCTGGAGCACGTAGAAGTCCTCGGCCCGGATGAAGGGAAGTCCGTCATAGAAGCCCTTGAGGGCCAGATCGATGAAGGCACCTGCGGTGAGCGGGGCGTTGAAGCCATCCACCACGGTGGTCAGCTCCCCCTGGGTGGTGCTCACTCTAAGGGTGGCTCTTCCCTGCAGGCGGGGCAGGGCATCGAATTCTGCGGGGATCTCCCGTTCAAAGCCGTCAGGCACCAGCAGGGCCTCCACATCACCGATAAAACGCAGGGTCCGGCGTCGATCGGCGATGAAGCCCGGTTTGTCGGTGGCTTTGACCTTCTCTTTGAGGTCTTCAAGACCCTGCTCCACGCTCTTGAACAGCGTTTCAGCTGCATCGCGCTTGGCCTCAGGGACCGCGCTCAGGATGGTGTCGCGGCGGGTGTTGAGCAGCGCTTCACTGCGCGACACCGTCTTGCCGAGGGCTGCCCAGCGTTTGGCACGCAGATCGTCACTGGTAAGTTCCAGCCGATGTTGCAGCTCGCGGATGTCGTCCTGATTGAAGGGAAGCGCGTCCCGAAGAATCGCGGCAGGGTCCTTCACAGCATTGCCCTGGGGCAAGGCAGCCCAAGCAGGGACGGCCATTGTGATCAGAGCAAAGCTGATCAGAGCAGCAAGAACGGCGTTCAAACGCTGATGGACCAAGGGGGAACCCCAGTGCTGACGGGACTTTGGCACAGCCGTATAGTCCGTTGAACCGTTCGGTGGGAATGATCTCCAGTAACGACTTCCGCACCGGCACCACGATTGAGATCGATGGGGCTGTTTGGCGCGTTGTCGAGTTCTTGCACGTCAAGCCCGGCAAGGGATCTGCCTTCGTGCGCACTAAGCTCAAGGCAGTGAAGTCCGGCAACGTGGTGGAGAAAACCTTCCGCGCCGGGGAAATGCTTCCCCAGGCGATGTTGGAGAAATCCTCTCTTCAGCACACCTACATGGAAGGTGAGGACTATGTCTTCATGGACATGGCCACCTATGAGGAGACCCGCCTCAGTGCCGACCAGATTGGAGAGAGTCGCAAATATCTGAAGGAGGGCATGGAGGTGAACGTGGTGTCTTGGAACGACACCCCCCTCGAGGTTGAACTGCCCAACTCCGTTGTTCTTGAGATCAAGGAAACGGATCCTGGCGTCAAAGGTGACACCGCCACGGGTGGCACCAAGCCCGCCATTCTCGAGACCGGTGCACAAGTGATGGTTCCGCTCTTTCTTTCTGTGGGAGAAAAGATCAAAGTGGACACCCGCAATGAAAGTTACCTCGGCCGCGAAAACGGATGACCATGCAGCTGGATCACGAACAACTGCACCGCCTGTTGGAGGCGCTCGGCGAGAGCGACATCCAGGAGTTCCGGTTGGAAGGGGATGACTTCCGTCTGGAAGTCCGTCGCAATCTGCCGGCCCAGGCCGTGATGGCACCGGTGATGCCCGCTCCCGTTGCTGCTGCTGCTCCGGCGCCCGTTGCGCCGGCCGAGCCTGCTGCTGTGCCGCCTGCGTCCACCGCAACGCGCAGTGACCTGCTCGAAGTTACGGCTCCCATGGTGGGCACCTTCTACCGCGCTCCAGCGCCAGGCGAACCTGCTTTTGTTGAGGTGGGCAGTCGAATCAACGTCGGCCAGACCGTCTGCATCCTCGAGGCGATGAAGCTCATGAACGAGCTGGAGTCGGAGGTTGGCGGTGAAGTCGTGGAAATCCTGGTGGACAACGGCACGCCCGTTGAATTCGGTCAGGTGCTGATGCGGGTCAAGCCGGCCTGAGTCAACTCAGGTCCCAGGCCGCCTGAATCGCTGCCGTTGTGCTCTCAGGGCTGGCGATCCCTTGGGTTGCAATGTCGAAGGCGGTGCCATGGTCGGGAGACGTTCGTAGAAACGGCAGTTCCAAGGTGGTGTTCACTGCCGCGTCGAAGGCCAGCAGCTTCACAGGAATGAGCCCCTGGTCGTGATACAGGGCCAGGATCCCGTCAGGACCTGGCTGGTTTGGGGTCTGCCAAGCGCGAGCAGCGCTGATCCAGCAGGTGTCGGGAGGAACGGGACCCTCCAGGTGCACCTGAGGATGGTCTTCACGCCATTGATTCAGCAGCGGTAGCAGCCAGTCGGCTTCTTCGTGGCCCAGCTGACCGGCTTCACCGGCATGGGGATTCAGGCCGGCAATGCGCAGACGTGGTGTGCTCGTGAAGCGCCGACAGAATTCCTCCAGAACGTTCAGTTTGTGGTGCACCAGGTCTGGGCTCAGCGCCTCGGGGACCTGGCTGAGGGGCATGTGGGTGGTGGCCAGCAAGGAGTTCAGGCGCCAACCGCTGGTTGGAGAGACGGCGGT
>NZ_JBGKDP010000214.1:0-19822 GCF_042954245.1 Parasynechococcus sp. | reverse complement strand
TGAGGACACCCGTTCCACAGCAGCGCTTTACCTGGCCTGCGGCATGGACCCCAAATGCTGCTCGGTGTTTGTGCAGAGCCAGGTGGCAGCCCACAGCGAACTGTGCTGGCTGCTGAATTGCGTCACGCCGCTCAACTGGCTGGAGCGGATGATCCAGTTCAAGGAGAAAGCGGTGAAGCAGGGGGACAACGTGTCTGTGGGCCTGCTGGACTATCCAGTGCTGATGGCCGCCGACATCCTTCTTTATGACGCTGACCTGGTGCCCGTCGGGGAAGATCAGAAACAGCACCTAGAGCTGGCACGTGACATCGCCCAGCAACGCATCAATGCCCGTTTCGGTGGCAAAGACACGCCGCTGCTCAAAGTGCCCAAACCGATGATCCTCAAGGAAGGAGCTCGGGTGATGAGCCTGACGGATGGTCGCAGCAAGATGAGTAAGAGCGATCCGAATGAGGCGAGTCGCATCACACTTCTGGACCCTCCTGAACTGATCACCAAAAAGATCAAACGCGCCAAGACTGATCCCGAGCGTGGCCTCGAATTCAGCAACTCGGATCGTCCGGAAACCGATAACCTGCTCGGGCTCTACGCAATCCTGAGTGGCAAGGGGCGTGAGCAGGCCGCCAGCGAATGCGCCGAGATGGACTGGGGACAGTTCAAGCCGCTGCTGGCCGAAGCCACCGTGAACGCGCTGGAACCCATCCAGACCCGCTACCGCGAGCTGATGCGTGACCCCACAGAGCTCGATCAGGTGCTGAGCACAGGGCGCGAGAAAGCCGAGATCGTGGCCAACGCCACGCTCGAACGGGTCAAGGACGCCTTGGGCTTCGCCAGACCAGCCTGATCGCCACCTACGACAAGCATTAACTGCTCTTATCAATGCAGCTGGCGTGGCCTTGGGCGATGGCCCCTGAGGCTTAACGGAGACAACCTCAGTCGCAGAGACGAGTCTTGCAAGACTCTCAACTTTCTCTCAGCTGCTTATACACAGCACAGACCGAGCGTCAACCCCTCAAGCACCGATCTCGCGCCCAGGCTTCGTGGGCCAGCACTCTGATCGCTTTGCGTGCGTCGTCTTTTTTCTGTGTTCAGCCTAACCATGCGTTGGAACCGGCTTCTCGTCGGTGCAGCTCTGACCACAGGATTGGTGCTGTCCGCAGGAGCCACACAGCCACCGCAGAAAGCAGACACGCCTGCAGAACATGCTCCGCAAGGCGAATACAGCAGCCGCGCCCATCTGGCCACCGGCAACGAAGGTGGGCGTTATAAGCTGACGCCTGAGCGCCGCGCCCTACTCAACACCATCCGCTTCGCCGAGGGGACCTGGAAGGACGGCGAAGACAAGGGCTATCGGATCATCTACGGCGGCGGGCAGTTTCAAGACCTCTCACGTCATCCGGAGCGGGTGGTTGTGAAGCGCTACATCAGCGCAGCAGCGGGGGCCTATCAATTCCTCCCCACGACCTGGAAAGGAGTGGCCCAGGAACTCAAGCTGACCAGCTTTGAGCCCAGGCACCAGGATCAAGCCGCCCTGCACCTCGTTGAGCGTCGGGGTGCGCTATCAGAAATTGACCGGAAAGGTCTCACCAAGAACGCCATGGCGAAGTTGGCTCCCGAGTGGGCCTCCTTCCCGACATGGACAGGTCGCTCGGCCTACGGGCAACCGGTGAAGAGCCATCAGGAACTGGCAAGTTTTTACAGCAGCAACCTGCGCCAGCTGCGCAATCAGCTGGGAGCCTGAGGAGGACGGGACGAACCCAACTTCGCGGCCAGGGCCCACACCTCCGTGACCACACCGTGCCATGGGTTCATCACCTCCATCGAGATCGCCATGGGCTGCGTTGATGCAGCCACCAAGGCGCGCGTTGCAGCAATCGCCTTCTTGCCGTCCTGCAGCCGGAGGTCCATCCGCTGACGCTCCTCCAACGGCATCACGTCATCCGGACAGGTCTGCAGAAGCTCCTCGCCGCGCTGAAACCAGTGCTCGAAGTCAGCGAGAAGGGATGCCAGCAACTCGTCCAAGAGAGCGCCTGCTTCCCGATTGGTTGACTCACCCACGTGATGCCCTCGGGTCTCGCCCATAGGATGGCGGGCCCTGAACTTGAACCGGTGAGCAGCGCTGCAGCAACCACCCCAGCCCCTTCATCACCGGTGGTTCTGCCCAAGACCAGCGAGAGCGATCAACTGCTCAAGATTCGCCACTCCATGAGCCATGTGATGGCCATGGCTGTGCAGCAGTTGTTTCCTGACGCACGCGTCACCATCGGTCCCTGGACCGAAACCGGTTTCTATTACGACTTCGACAATCCCGATCCCTTCACTGAGGCCGAGCTGAAGGCCATCAAGAAAGGGATGATCAAGATCATCAACAAGAAGCTGCCCCTAGAACGGGTCGAGGTGAGCCGCGGCGAAGCCGAAGCCAAAATCACATCCCAAAACGAGCCCTACAAGCTTGAAATCCTTGAGGGCCTGCAGGAGCCGATCACCCTCTACACCTTGGGAGATGACTGGTGGGACCTCTGTGCCGGTCCCCACGTGGATCACACCGGCCAACTCAACGCCAAGGCCTTCGAGCTGGAAAGCGTGGCAGGCGCCTACTGGCGCGGCGATGAAACCAAGGCGCAACTGCAACGCATCTACGGCACGGCCTGGGAGACCCCCGAACAACTCGCTGAGCACAAACGCCGCAAGGAAGAGGCTCTCCGCCGCGACCATCGTCGAATCGGCAAAGACCTCGACCTGTTCTCGATCGAAGACGAGGCAGGGGCTGGCCTGGTGTTCTGGCACCCCCGCGGCGCCCGCATGCGCCTGCTGATCGAAGAGTTCTGGCGCCAGGCCCACTTCGAGGGCGGATACGAACTCCTCTACACCCCCCATGTGGCGGACATCAGCCTCTGGAAGACCTCGGGCCACCTCGACTTTTACACCGAGAGCATGTTCGGCCCGATGGAGGTGGATGAGCGTGAATACCAGCTCAAGCCGATGAACTGCCCGTTCCACGTGCTCACCTATGCCAGCAAACTACGCAGCTACAGGGAACTGCCGATCCGCTGGGCTGAGCTGGGAACGGTTTATCGCTACGAGCGCCCAGGCGTGATGCACGGTCTGATGCGGGTGCGCGGCTTCACCCAGGACGATGCCCATGTGTTCTGCCTGCCCGAGCAGATCAGCGACGAGATCCTGAAGATCCTGGATCTCACCGAGCGGATCCTCTCCACCTTCGATTTCAGCAACTACGAGATCAACCTTTCCACCCGCCCCGAGAAGTCCATCGGCGATGACGCCGTTTGGAACCTGGCCACCAAGGGACTGATTGAAGCCCTGGAGCGCAAGGGTTGGGCTTACAAAATCGATGAGGGCGGCGGCGCCTTCTACGGCCCGAAAATCGATCTCAAGATCGAAGATGCCATAGGGCGGATGTGGCAGTGCTCCACCATCCAATTGGATTTCAACCTGCCGGAACGGTTCGAGCTCGACTACATCGCCGCCGACGGCAGCAGGCAGCGGCCGATCATGATCCACCGCGCCATCTTCGGTTCGCTGGAGCGGTTCTTCGGGATCATGACCGAGAACTACGCCGGCGATTACCCCTTCTGGCTGGCTCCTGAACAGGTGCGCCTGTTGCCGGTCACGGACGAGGTGCAGCCCTACGCGGAGCAGTTACTGGACCAGCTCACCCAAGCTGGCGTTCGCGCCAGCATCGCCCGCAGCGGCGACCGTCTCGGCAAGTTGATCCGCACCGGCGAACAGATGAAGATCCCCGTGCTGGCGGTCATCGGTGCCAAGGAAGCGGAACAGAACGCCGTGAGCCTGCGCAGCCGACAGGACGGTGACCTCGGGGTCATAGCGGTGGCCGACCTGCTCAGTGCTGCCCAGATGGCCAACAGCCAGCGAGCCGCAGGCCTGGAGCTGAACCGATGACGGAATCCCCCGTGCAGAATCTTGCCGATCTTGCGCGTTTGCGCGGAGCCCCGGAGCTGCTGCCCCAGACCAGAAACGCGCTCCGAGAGGAACTCAATCAGGCCATGGCGAACGCCAGCTGGTTCACCATCGGCGTCATGGCCCCGTCCATAGAACAAGCCCTCGCTGCCCTGCGCAGCCTGGAGCAAAGCCAAGAGTGGGAGCCCCTGGAGATCGTCGACAGCCCCAAGGAACCGGGCCCTGTTTTCCTAAAAGCCAATCAAAAAGGAGGCTCGATCCGGATTCGGATCGAGCACGGCCTTGGCGAGGGAATGCTGATCAGTGGCCACGGCGACGACGAGACCACCCCAAGCACCACCTGGGGCCCGCTTCCGCTGGACTTCTTCTCCTGACGGAACCAGGCTGGTAGAAGACGCTGCAGCCCTGGATGGCCACCACCACACTCCTGGCAGGAGACATGGGAGGCACCAAAACCCTGCTTGCCCTCTATGGGAGTGACGGGAGTCAACTGCGCTTGTTGCATCAAGAGCGCTTCCGCTCAGGGGAATGGTCATCGCTAGAGCCGATACTTAAGGCCTTTCTCCACAACCGGCCCACCGATCTTCCGGCTCCAGCCTACGCCTGCATCGCCGTTGCGGGTCCGGTGCGTCAAAGGGAGGCCAGGGTCACCAACCTGCCTTGGCGATTGCGGGAGGCCGACCTGGCGAGGGCTGCGGGCATGGAACGCCTCGAGCTGGTGAATGATTTCGGCGTGCTGATTTACGGACTACCCCATTTCGATGGCAACCAGCAGGTGATTCTTCAGAACGGTGTCCAAGACACGGGTCCCTTAGCGATTCTTGGCGCAGGTACCGGGCTCGGCATGGCACGAGGACTGCAGACCGATCAGGGATTGGTTGCCCTGGCGAGCGAGGGAGGTCACCGCGAATTCGCCCCACGCAATGAGGCGGAGTGGGAGCTGGCCTGCTGGCTCAAACAAGACCTCGGGGTCAGCAGACTGTCGATTGAACGGATCGTGAGTGGCACCGGCCTGGGGCATGTGGCCCACTGGCTGCTTCAGAAACCCGATGCCGCCATGCACACCTTGCGCAGCGTGGCTGAGGCCTGGCGGCACAACAGGTCCAACGATCTTCCCGCTCAGGTGAGCGTGGCCGCTGAAGGGGGTGATCCCTTGATGCAGCGCGCGTTACAGCTATGGATGGAGGCCTATGGATCAGCGGCAGGCGATCTTGCCCTTCAAGAACTGTCCACAGGGGGCCTCTGGGTCGGTGGCGGCACCGCGTCAAAACAATTGAAAGGACTGCAATCCGCCAGCTTTCTCAACGCGATGCGGGACAAGGGCCGCTTCCGCGAGCTGATCGAGGGAATGCAGGTCACAGCGGTGATCGATCCCGATGCCGGACTGTTCAGTGCCGCCTGTCGTGCCCGGATGCTGGCGGAGTCAGGTGGGACACTGACCTGAGCAGAGGATCAGCGATGGCGCAGCCGCGCATCGGTCAGAAAGTGGTGGTGGACGTCCCAGCAACCACCGCCAATCTCGGACCTGGATTTGACTGCCTCGGTGCAGCCCTCGATCTGAACAACCGATTCGCGATGCGGCGGATCGAAGGAGGCGGTGAACGGTTTGAACTGATTATTGAGGGATCGGAGGGCAGTCACCTGCGCGGCGGGCCTGAGAACCTCGTGTACCGAGCGGCCCAAAGGGTGTGGAAAGCGGCCGGGCTCGAACCCGTCGCCCTTGAGGCACGGGTGCGTCTTGCCGTGCCTCCAGCACGGGGGCTGGGCAGCAGTGCTACAGCAATCGTGGCGGGACTGATGGGGGCCAATGCCCTCGTCGGTGAGCCCCTCTCCAAGGAGAAGCTGCTCGAGCTGGCCATCGATATCGAAGGGCATCCCGACAACGTTGTCCCCTCCCTTTTGGGGGGCCTCTGCATGACCGCCAAGGCCGCCTCCCAACGCTGGCGCGTAGTGCGTTGCGAATGGAAGCCGGGCGTGAAGGCCGTCGTGGCGATTCCATCAATTCGCCTGAGCACCAGCGAAGCCCGCCGGGCCATGCCCAAAGCCATTCCCGTTGGTGATGCTGTCGTCAACCTGGGCGCCTTGACGCTGCTGCTGCAAGGGCTGCGGACCGGCAATGGTGATCTGATCTCCGACGGCATGCACGATCGTTTGCACGAGCCTTACCGCTGGCGGCTGATCAAGAGCGGTGACCAGGTCAAACAGGCGGCCATGGAGGCAGGGGCTTGGGGCTGCGCCATCAGCGGAGCCGGACCGAGCGTCCTAGCCCTGTGCGAGGAAGACAAAAGCCCAGCCGTCAGTCGCGCCATGGTCAAAGCCTGGGAAGCGGCGGGGATCGCCAGCCGCGCGCCGGTGCTGAATTTGCAGACCTCAGGCAGCCACTGGCAACCGGCCGACGATGAGTAGATCCACTTAAATAGGGCGTTCAGCCCTGTTAGCTTTGTTAAAGATTGCGGACACGGAATGCGCGCTGGGTTAGCAGAATTTGCTGTCTCGGGCAGTCCCTTCCCCTGGTTGTCACTGATTGTGCTGTTGCCGGCGGCAGCAGCTCTGGTGCTGCCACTGGTTCCGAGCAGCGAAGAGAAGCCATCCCCCGCTCCCAAAATCATCACCCTGGTCGTCCTGCTGGTCGATCTCCTGTTGATGATGGGGGTGTTTGCCACCCGCTTCGACCCCAGCACTGAAGGGCTCCAGCTGGTGGAGCGAGTGAGCTGGCTCCCAGCACTCGGCCTCGAATGGTCCCTTGGTGTGGATGGTCTTTCAGCACCGCTTGTGGTGCTCAGCGGCCTGGTCACTTTTCTATCTGTGGCTGCCAGCTGGTCGGTACAGCGCAAATCAAGGCTGTACTTCGCCCTGATGCTGGTTCAGGCCTCGGCTCAAGGCCTGGTGTTTCTGTCGCAGGATTTCCTGCTCTTCTTCCTGGCCTGGGAGCTGGAACTGGTTCCCGTCTACCTGCTGATCGCCATCTGGGGCGGACAAAACCGCCAGTACGCCGCGACCAAATTCATCCTCTACACAGCCCTGGCCTCTCTGCTGATCCTGATCAGTGGCCTGGCGCTGGCTCTCTCCGGGGACACCTTCACCTTCAACCTCACGGAACTGGCAGTTCGCTCGCCGGGCGGCAGCTTCGGCCTGTTGTGTTATGTCGGCTTCCTGATTGGCTTCGGCGTGAAACTGCCGATGTTCCCGCTCCACACCTGGCTGCCCGATGCCCACGGCGAGGCGAACGCGCCGGTGTCGATGCTGCTGGCCGGGGTGCTCCTGAAAATGGGCGGCTATGCACTACTGCGCTTCAACGTGCAGATAATGCCGGAAGCGCACGCAACCCTGGCACCGGCCCTGGTGATCCTTGGGATCGTGAATATCGTTTACGGCGCCCTTAACGCCTTCGCCCAAGACAATGTCAAACGCAGGATCGCCTGCAGTTCCGTGAGCCACATGGGCTTTGTCCTGGTGGGGATCGGTGCCGTTAATGCCCTGGGAATCAGCGGAGCCATGCTCCAGATGGTGAGCCATGGCCTGATCGCCGCCGCGATGTTCTTCGTGACGGGCGTGTTCTACGAGCGAACCAAGACCCTCTCGATCCCCAACATGGGCGGACTGGCCAAGGCCCTGCCGATCACCTTTGCCTTCTTCCTGGCCAGCTCCCTGGCGTCACTGGCGCTGCCGGGCATGAGTGGCTTCATCAGTGAAATCACCGTCTTCCTTGGCATCACCAGTCAGGAAGCCTTCACCTCGGTGTTCCGCTCGATCACCGTGCTGCTGGCCGCCATCGGTCTGGTGCTCACACCGATCTATCTGCTTTCCATGTGCCGCCGGGTGTTCTTCGGCCCCAGGATTCCTGCTCTGGCCAGCGTTGCTGACATGCGGCCCAGGGAACTAGTGATTGGTCTCAGCCTGCTGGTGCCAACCCTTGTGATCGGCATCTGGCCCCGCGTTGCCATGGATCTCTACGAAGCCTCCACCAACGCTCTGGCCCTGCAGTTCATTGCCAGCTGATATGTCGACTGTTTCCCCCCTCCTGCGCGGCCAAGGTCTTCCTGAGTTCCGTGCCATTTCCCCTGAGCTCGTCAGCGCAGACATCCCTGTTCTGCTCGCACAGCTGGATCAGGACTTCAGTGCACTCGAACAGGCTCTGAATTCAGCCCTCGCCGGACCCTCGAGACTGTCCTGGGATGGGGTGATGCAACCGCTGCAGGCCATCGGCGAACGGCTGCGTTGGAGCTGGGGTGTGGTGTCACACCTCAATGGCGTCTGCAATTCCGCTGAACTGCGCGATGCCCATGCCGCCCAGCAACCCGATGTTGTGTGCCTCAGCAACCGCCTTGGCCAAAGCCAGATTCTTCATCGGGCCCTGATGGCCCTTCAAGTCGATCCCGCCGAACCACTCAATCCAACCCAGGAGCGGATTCTGAAATCCGAGCTGCTCTCGATGCAGCAGCGCGGTGTTGGCCTCAGTGGCGATGAGAAGGAAGCCTTCAACAGCACCAGTGAACGGCTGGCAGCCCTATCAACCCAGTTCGGCAATCACGTGCTCGATGCCACGCGGCAGTGGACCCTGAAGCTCAGCCAGCCCCACGAGGTGGAAGGCCTGCCGCAACGGACTTTGGAGGCACTGGCCGCAGCAGCGCGCGAAGCGGGGGATGCTGATGCATCTGCGGAGACCGGCCCCTGGTTGCTGGGACTGGACATGCCCCGCTATCTGCCCTTCCTCACCCATGCAAGCAACCGATCCCTGAGGGAAAAGGCCTATCGCGCCCATGTGGGGCGGGCCAGTGAAGGAGAACTCGACAACCAGACACTGATCGAAGAGATCCTGACCCTGAGGTGCGAACAAGCTTCTCGCCTGGGCTATCCCCATTGGGCTGACCTTAGCCTCAGCGCCAAGATGGCCGACGATGTGCCAGCGGTGGAAGCTCTCCTGGAAGAGCTTCGCGCTGCGGCATACCCAGCAGCTGAGCAGGAACTGCGGGATCTCCAAGCCATCGCCCGGGAACACAAGGCCCCGGAAGCCGATGAGCTGGCTCCCTGGGACATCGCTTACTGGTCGGAGAAGTTGCGCCAATCCCGGTTCGACCTGGACCAGGAAGCGCTGCGCCCTTGGTTCCCACTGCCGCAGGTGCTCGGAGGCCTGTTCAGCCTGTGTTCAAGGCTGTTCGACGTCGAGATCGTCGCGGCCGACGGCGAGGCACCGACCTGGAACGACGATGTGCGCTTCTTCCGGGTGAAGCGCTCCGATGGCACACCGATCGCCGGCTTCTACCTCGACCCCTACAGCCGGCCCGCCAGCAAACGCGGTGGAGCCTGGATGGATGAATGCCTGGGCCTCAGAAAGAAGCCCGATGGAACGGTAGTGCTTCCGGTGGCTTACCTGGTCTGCAACCAGACCCCACCTGTGGGCGACACGCCCAGCCTGATGAGCTTCGAGGAAGTGGAGACCCTCTTCCATGAATTCGGCCATGGGCTCCAACACATGCTCACCACCGTTGAGGAACCGGAGGCAGCCGGCATCAGCAACGTGGAATGGGATGCCGTGGAACTCCCCAGCCAGTTCATGGAGAACTGGTGCCTTGATCACGCCACCTTGATGGGCATGGCGCGCCACTGGCAGACCGGTGAACCCCTGCCCGAGGCGGAATTCAACAAGCTGCGCAGTAGTCGCACCTTCAATGCAGGACTGGTCACCCTGCGGCAGGTTCACTTCGCCCTGAGTGACCTTCGCCTCCACAGCCAGTGGACCCCGGAACTTGGCGTAACCCCCGACGAACTGCGCCGTGAGATCGCCACCACCACCACAGTGATGGCTCCTATCCCGGAAGATCAGTTCCTCTGCGCCTTCGGCCACATCTTCGCGGGGGGCTACTCCGCTGGGTACTACTCCTACAAATGGGCTGAGGTGCTCAGTGCCGATGCCTTCTCCGCTTTTGAAGAGGTGGGTCTGGATCAGGAGGATCAAGTTCGCAAAACGGGAGCCCGCTTCCGCGACACGGTGCTCAGCCTCGGTGGCAGTCGCTCTCCTGCAGAGGTGTTTGAAGCTTTCCGAGGCCGTCCGGCCAGCACCGAAGCACTGATTCGCCATTCCGGCTTGGTGGCCGCGGCCTGAGCTCAGGCGCGCAAGCTGCTGCTGAGCCGTTGAATCGCGGCGGGATGGCCCATCAGCTGCTGATGGGTCCAGACGGGAATTTCCTCACACCGGCCTAGTGGCAGAACGGCCCTCCAGCCGGGGCAGACCATCAGATCCCAGCGGCAAAAGAAACTGGAGCACTCGACCCTAGCCAGGGCATCGGGTTGGCGATTCAGCTCCCGCAGCAGGCGACTGCCCACTTTCATGTCTGCCGCACCGGCCAGTAGCGGGCGAGGAATCATCTGAGCAGCCAGGGTGCCCTGCTGCGGGCTTCCCACGCTGAAAAAGCGCCGGGTGCGCTGCGCCCCCCCCAGCTCCTGCAGCCAGATTCTGCCGATCACGCCCCCCATCGAAAAACCCAGAAGATCGACCCTGGTTTCTGCACCGAAACGCCGCTGAATGTGCTGATCGAGGCGCGAGGCCAACTGCCGCAGGGGAACCCAACCCAGACCATGGGGAAGGTGCGGCGCCAGCAACGGGCGATCAGGCTGGTCCAAGCCCTGAATCAATCGGTGAAACAGGCGGGGCGTGTCCCAGAGACCATGCACCAACACCAAAGGGATGCTCACAGGGCTGATCTGCCGCCATGGCGCGAGCGTTCCACAAACACCCGACCGTTAAATCCCGGAACCGGTGCAGCACATTTAGTCAATCGCAACCACATCGGCATGGGCCCGTAGAGGGTTTCCAGCCGATCCAGCATCTGCTCGCTGAAGTGCTCGATCGTGAGGCAACGAACCTGCTGGGACAGGCCTTGCAGGGCCTGTATCGCCACGCTGTAATCCAGGCTCTGGCTCAGATCGTCGGCCACGGCAGCAGCCTTCAGATCGAGCTGAACACTGAAATCAAGGCTGAACCACTGGCCATCCCGGCGTTCGTCTTCCAACACCCCGACGTGGGCCCACAACCGGAGCTCCCGCACACCGATGCAATCCATTAGAGCGGCCGATCAATGTGGGTGAAGACGCGGCTGCCGTTGGCATAGTCGGCAGCGATGTGGCCCTCGCCGCGCAACCGATAGCGGTAGGTCACCAGCCCCTCAAGACCAACGGGTCCCCGGGGTGGCAGGATCTGGGTGCTAATGCCCACCTCAGCGCCGAATCCATAACGGAACCCATCGGCGAAGCGGCTGGAGCAATTGTGATAAACCCCGGCGCTATCAACCGCCGCAAGGAAATGATCAGCCG
Source organism: Parasynechococcus sp. (assembly GCF_042954245.1). Taxonomy (GTDB): domain Bacteria; phylum Cyanobacteriota; class Cyanobacteriia; order PCC-6307; family Cyanobiaceae; genus Parasynechococcus. The sequence goes on along the minus strand of NZ_JBGKDP010000214.1, from coordinate 8,572 downwards.
CCTGGGCATCCTCCGTCAGGATCACTTCGGTGTGACGCGACCCGTAGGAGCGGATGTGATCTGTGGCTGCCTCCAGATCGTCCACCAGCTTCACCGACAGGATCAGATCCAGATACTCCGTGCTCCAGTCCTCCTCTGTGGCCGCTTCCGCCACGCCGAGGGCCACGCTTTCGGCATCGCCCCGCAGTTGCACCCCGGCAGCAGCGAAGGCCGGCAGCGCAGCGGCAAGAAAAGGCTGGGCAACAGAGCGGTGCACCAGCAAGGTCTCGATGGCGTTGCAGGCGGCGGGGTACTGGCTCTTGCTGTCCACCGCCACCCGAACGGCTTTGTCGACATCGGCCGCCGCATCCACATAGAGATGGCATACCCCATCGGCATGGCCGAGCACCGGAATGCGGGTGTTGTCCTGGATGAAGCGCACCAGCTCGTTGCTTCCCCTGGGGATGATCAGATCCACGAGGCCATCGAGACGCAACAAGGCCAGGCTTTCTTGACGGCTGGTGAGCAGCGCCAGGGCATCGGCAGACACCGGACTGGCCGCCAGGCCTGCCTGCAGGGCGTCCATCACAGCCTCATTGGTACAGCGAGCCTCACTGCCCCCCTTCAATAGGGCACCGTTGCCCGAACGGATCGCCAGGGAGGCGATCTGCATCACCGCATCCGGCCTGGCTTCGAAGATCACACCCACCACCCCAAGCGGCACGGAAACCCGTTCCAGCACCAAGCCCTGATCCAGCTCCCGGTGCAACTGACGACAACCCAGCGGATCGCTGAGGCTGGCCACCTTCCGAACGCCATCAATCGCCGCGGCCAACTTGGTGTCATCCAGCTTCAGCCGAGCCATCAAGGCCGGTACCAGCCCCTCGGCCGCAGAACGTTGGAGGTCTTCACGGTTGGCCGCGAGGATGGTTGCTGCGCGCTCGGTCAGTGCGTCCGCCATCGCCTGGAGCGCCAGGGCCCGTTGGCCGTCATCGGTCTGCCCCAGATCAACAGCAGCACGGCGGACAGCCGTGGCACGCTGCAACAGCGCGGTAGAAGGTTTTGGAACGCTGGACATCAAGGCAATCAAGCTGGAGCCATCATCCCGTTCAGCCGCTGCAGAGCGAGCCGCGCTGCCCCCAGGCATCCAGCACCATTGCCCAGGCAGGCGGCCTCGATCCGCAACCCCTCCCGCGAGACGGCCTGAACCCGCGACTCCACCTCGCGGCGCACCGATGGCAGAAAGTGGCGGGCGGCACCCGCCAGGCCGCCACCCAGCAGGACCAACTGCGGTGTGAACACGTACACCAGCGAAGCGACGCCACAGCCCAGGCGCTCGCCGTAACGGCTCCAGACTTCCAGGGCCGCCGGATCACCGGCATCGGCCTCCGCACTGAGCTCGCGGGGATTGCGATCACACAACCGCCGCAGACCCGTGATGCTGGCGAACTGCTCGAGAGAGCCACGGTTGCCGCTGTTGCAGGCCGGGCCATCGGGCTGCATCCCGATCAGACCGGGTTCCGCTGCAGCACCGTTGTGGCCTGTAAACAGCTCACCCCTTAGAAGCACCCCCCCTCCCACACCGGTTCCGAGGGTCAGCAGCACCACATCATCCACACCACGGGCAGCGCCGAGCCAGGCCTCGCCGACCACCGCACAGTTGCCGTCATTGGCGAGGGTGACCCGGAGATTGAGCCTGGACTCCAGCCAATCAGCCAGCGGCACGTCCTCCCAGCCGGGCAGGTTGATGCATACCCGGGCCACCCGGGCTGCCGCATCCATCGGACCGGGGAGTCCGATGCCGACCGCCTCAGCCGTATGCTCAAGATCAATCTGTCCAATGGCCTCGCAGAGGGCCATCGTCACCGCGCCAGGTACGGCGGGCTGAGGGGTGGGCCATTGGGCCTCGGCCAACACCGTACCGTCAGCACGAATCCGTGCCAATTTGATCGCCGTGCCCCCGAGATCCACTCCGATCACCTGCGCGGTAGGCATGGTTCAGAAGCGGAAGAACACCTGCAACTGGCTCTGCCAGGTGCCATTGGTATTCATGGCCGCAGACACAGACGTCGTCGGTGTCAACTGATAGGAGACAGTTCCTTGTGGAGGAACGTCGGTTGTGTTGGGTGCCATCAGAACGGAAAGGTTGAACCGGTCAGTCAACGCCACACCGAACTCCGTCACCACTGTGAGTGTTGGCGAAACACGACCGGAGGTGCGCTCCTTCTCTGATTTCACCTCGGGGTTGACGTAAGTGGGAAAAATCGCCACTTGGAGCCGCTGCCCCATGGCATCGGTCAAGGTTCCCAGCACCGGGGAGAGCAGCGACTGACTCAGCATCGTGGCCAACGCGGCGCCACCGGCTCCGCCCAGGGAACCCAAGGAACCCAGGGAATTGCCACCGATCAAACCCAGAAGCTGTTGCTCGCTCATCGGTGGCGAGCTGCGTAGAACCAGGTTGTTGCTTTCACCCAGACGGTTGGCCGGGCCGGTGACCTGGACCATGACCTTCACCAGCCGCAGCTGACCACCCCCGACATAAGCACTGCCCGTGCCATTCGAAGCAAAGAGGTTTGCGCTGGTGATCTGATCGTTGGCGCCTGCGCTGACGGTGTCGGCGACTCTGGCTTGCATGGCGATGTCCACGTAGGGGACGAGCCCCAGCGAAGGCGTGAACACCGCTACATTGGCCGCCTGCGGATCCAAACGCAATGGAGCCAGAGGAGGAACCCAGATCCTGCCGGATTTGAGCTGGATCAAGCCTCGTGCCTTGAGCGATGGATCCAAGGGGCCGTTCAAGGTGACGACACCTCCCCCTTTGAAGCTGATCCAGGGGGGCATCAGCACCTCGATGTCAGGGCCGAGGGCTAGCCGAAAGTTCTCAAAGCGGATGGCTAGCCATTTCGACATTAACCGTTGCAACTGATCCGGAGCTTGGATGGATTGGTTGGGTCCCATCAGGACCAAAGGTTCCTGAAAGTCCCACTCCTCTTCCAAAAGTGTGTTCAACGCCTGGGGACCGAGCTGCACCGCCGCAGAGGAGCCCTCGACACTGGTGGGAACCAGGGCTTGAAGTCCGCCCCGCCGCCGTCCGAAGAATCCGGACTGGGGCCGAAGCGTACCTCGCGACAGTTCCAGATTGCCGGAGAGGACGGGTTGCACCAAGGCCCCGGAAACCTGCAGTTCGCCATCGGCCTGGAACTGCACGATCGGCTGACGAATCTGACCTTGGCTGAGTTGCAAGGTGAGCGGTGAAGCGCCGCTCTGGGGGGTGAACAAGCCAAGGGTTCCTAAACCGCGCAGCGAGCCGCCGCGACCCACCTCGGCCTCCAGGCGTTGCACCAAGACGCGATCGAAATCAAACAGGACAGAGGCGTTGATCCGACTCAGCTCCTGTTCACCGAAGCTGAGATCTCCATTGCTGACCACCACAAAGCCATTGGCTTGGGGTTGGTTCAACGGCCCGCGCAGGAGCAGACGCAGATTGGTGCTCCCCCGCTTCACACTCAACGAATCCCCGGCGAGGAGTGTCAACACGCCAAGGGCGTCCCCATGGCTTTCCAACCTCAGATTCAGATCCTCATTGGGATTAAAGGGAACCGTGCCGGACACGGTGAGGGCTTCCTTGCTCTCGCCTCCCTTCAGGGCCAGATCCAGGCGGATCAAATCACGGTCGACGACAACCGATCGCTGCTCCAACTGCAGGGGCTGGCCCGCCAGGCTGGCGGAATCGAGCACCAGATCGGAAACCAGCAATGGAGCCGTTCCGCTCAGGTCGTAGCGGCCACGGACACCAACACTGCCGCGAAGCTGCGGCGGCACAGGAGCAAACAACGCCAGTAGAGAGATCGGAACCTGCAGCAGAGAGAGGTCACCGGATCCACCGCGCAGCGGGCCGCGAAGCGTGGCGACCACCGGTTCAAGCTGGAGTGCCTTGGCCTGGTCGTCCCCCTCAATCCAAAGGTGCGCCTTGGCGATCAGATCGGCCTTGAGGCGCTTTGGATTAGGACCGTCGATCGTTCCTGACAGATTGACTCGCCCTTCCAGACGCTCCAGCTCTGGGTCCTTGCGGGGATGGGGCAGGGCATAGGACTCAAGCGCCCGGCGCGATTCCGCCAGAGCTCGCAACTGACCATCAAGCGAGCCGCCGAAGGTGTTGACGAACAGAGTTCCAAGATCCTCGGCACGGCCGGGGGCCAGGCCTGAATAAGGATCTCTCCCTCTAAACTGACGGGCCAGAAACGTCAGCCATGTCACATCGAGGCCTTCGGCCTCGATCGCGCTGTACATCCGTCCATCGAGATGTCCACGGGCCTTCAGCCGGACGCTGCCCTGCCAGGGCGTGAGTGCTGCATCGGCCTGAAAACGTCCATCCCTCAGGGAACCCTCCACCTCGAGGCTCTGCACGGCAACCCCCGCCATCGAAGCTTCAGCGATGGCGGCAGACCCACGGATCGCGAGGGGGCCCATGGCAAGGCTCCCTGCACCCGTGAGCTGACCTGCCACCGCTTTGGGCTGGTTGACCGGCGGAACGATGAAACGAAGACCATTGATGTTGAGGTCCGCTGCACGCCACCGGTAGCGGCGTTGCTCCCCAGCCGGAGCCAGCCCGTCCAAGCGCAACTGCCCCTCACCCCGGCGCAAGCGCACGGTCTTGGGCCAAGCATCGACATCGAACTCAGCCACGAGCGTGCCGGGCACAGCTGGATGCTGGGCCGCCATCGCCAGACGAGCACCACGGCCGAGTTCGCCGTTGAGGCTGCCTTGCCAGCGTTCGGGAACCTGCAAGGCCCCGACGCGGGGTTGATCCAGCATCAGGCTGATGTCGGGCTGAAGCCCCGACAGCGGACCATTTACACGACCCCGCGCTGCCACCCGACCCCCCAACGCCATACCGATCAAGGGGGTGAAGCGGCTCAGGTTGAGAGGTTTGAGTTCAAAGCCGCTCTGAAGTTCACCAGCTTGCAACCGCCCCTGCGCCAGCCGCAAAGGAAGGCGCGCTTCCGCCCGTAATACCGGACTGGTAAAGCGATCCAGCACCAAAGCGGAATCCTCCGAGGACCATCGGGTCTGGAATGACCATTGGTCCAGCAAAGGGTTGGCCGCCTGGCCAAGCTTCAGGCTCAGCTCCGGTGAGGCCAACGCACCACTGACGTCGACGGTTCCAAGGATCGAAGCGGTTTCGCCCAATCCGGCCTGCAGGGTCGGCACCGCAGACCAGAAGCGGGGATCGATCTGCAACTCTGAACTGCGCAGATCCAGCTCGGATGCAATCGTTCCGATCAGCCCAAAGCGCAGTCCCAGGGCACTGAGGCTGAGTCGGTCCACAAGAACAGACGGTTGCTGCGCTGGCAACCAGGGGGTGCGCCACTGAGCGTCCAGCGTCAGGGCTGTGTTGAGCCCCGTGGCCTCAGGCAACTGAATCTCACCATCGGCACTCCACCGGAGCTCCTCCCAGGGGCCCTGGATCCTGAGCTTCAACCGGTCCTTGCTTGCAGGGCTGAGGTCTGTGCTGCGCACGTCAGCCCGGAGATCAAAGCTCTTGTTCAAGGCAACGGACCCTGAGGCCCGAGCCTCAAAGGCTCCGAAACGCAGTGTTGCGGGCTTCAGCTTCAGTTGATCGCCCTTGCAAGCGACGCTGAGGCGATTGCTGTTCAGCGAAGCAAGCTTGAGACGCTTGAGGCTGAGCTCACCTCGGCAGTTCAAAGAGCCATCCGCCCAGCCGATCTGAACATCTCCCTCCAAGGTTCCAGAGGCATCCAGATCCTGAGCGGGGGCGATGACGGCCCCCAACGGTTTCAGGTTGAGCCGATCCAGCCGCGTTCGAAGCCTGAAGCGAGGGCGATCCCAATGCCCTTGCCCATCCAGCCGCAGCACCCCTTCAGCATTGACCCAGCGAAGTTTCGATGCGGTGCTGAAAAAGGCCTCCCCGAGTCGAACCGCGCCCCGGCTGCGGAGTTCAAGGGTCTGCTGCTGAGGACCGAAACGCAACAACGCAGGATCGGCCAACCGGTACTGCACTCCAAGTCGCGGCAGGACGCCGTCGCCGCTCGGTGGTCCAAAGGTCCAGTAACGACCAGCCTCATTGGCCTGCAACTGGCCGCGCAGCTTGTGTACCGTGATCTGCAGAACTAGCTGCAGACTCCGAAGACTCGCCAAGGGAGCAAGGCTCACCTCCAGCCCCGCCAGGCTCAGCTCAGAGCGATCCGACGACGACGGCAAGATCCGACTCGGCCCAATGGCGATCCCCAAGCCCAAGGGGCGAAGTCCCTTGTAAGGACCAATGTCCACGTCGTGGCCCAGAGGACCCGAAAGCGTGCGCTCCAGTTTGGAGCGCACGCGGCTCAGGACGCGTTCCGCAGCAAGGTCAAGGGCGATGAACCCTGCTGCTCCAGCCCCGATCAGAACGAAACTTCCCGCGACCAACCAGGTCCTGCGCCGCGTTTTCCCCATCAGACGCAGCGGTCTCCCCGGAATCTCGCGCAATATAAGGAGACTATTGTCAGTCCACCACACCCCATGGCCTTCGATCAGCTGCTGCTTACTGCCGCTCCCTGGCTGGGTTGGTCCGGGCTTGGGCTGGGAGCACTGACCGCGGTTGCCTTCCTCACCAATTGGGGCATTCGGTTTCGGCTGGTCGGCGTGAGCAGCTTCACCCTGCTACTGGCCGTGAGCTGCTGGGCATTCGGCGTGAGCTACACACCACCGGTGGTGGTTGAGGGTGCTGTGCGGGCACCGATCGTGTTCGACAACGGCAACGACCTGGTGGTAGCCCAGGTTCCCGCTGACCTGGCTCCAACCACAGTTCAAGCCACCCTGGAGCAATTGGAGGGCAACCTGCGCGGCTTCGGTCGCTCCAGCAGCACCGTGCTGGTGCGGTTGCGGGGCATCCAGGCGGAGGGCGATGGGCTTGGACGCCCCGTCATCCTGGGCGAGTTGAGCAAGACTTTGCGTTGATGCCGGACTTCAATGACGCAATTGAGGAGCCCCCCCAGTCGTTTCGCAGGGAAAAACAGGAACTGGATCGGGCCGGTATTAACTGCTGGTCCAGCATCCGTGCTCTGACGGATGTGCAGCTGAGCCAACTCGCCCGCAGTGGCCAGGCTTCGACCCGAAACCTAAAACGGCTGCGGGGCATGGCCGACTTGGTCTGCCGTTTGAATTTGCCTCCCCAGGACGCGGCGCTGCTGATGCATGCGGGCATTGCCACGCCCGCCGCTCTGGCGGCATGCACCCCCGAACGTCTCGTGCGCCAGACCGGAAGGCTGGAGCGCAGCCTTGGAACCAAACGGCCTGCCGTGGTGGACCTGCGGGTGGCCGGCGATTGGATCCGACGCGCCAGGCAACTGGCGAACTGACCCCAGTAGCCCTGCCTTGGCATCCAATCCTGCGTATGAACCGTTTATGAGATTGAAACTCCTACGCACAGCTTTGATCGCTCTGGCTCTACTCGGGTCACCTTTGCTCGTGGTTGCCGCTGACTCGGACTTGCTCAACAGCGTCAAGCGCAATCCTGAAAAAGCAAAGGGAATGTGCCGTTCGTTCCGGCAGATGAACGCCAACGGCCGATCGCCGTTCTCTAAGGCGTACATCAACCAGGTCGCTGCCAGCGAGAACCTGAGTTTTCAGGATGCGGAAATCCTCATGACCTACACCGTGGGGATGCATTGCGACGATGTCCGCTGAGACAAGCGGAATCGCCCGCCGCCCTGCGGCACTCACCCTGTCCGATGGCGTCGTGCTGCAGTCACTGCTGTGGTATCCCAATGGTGAAGGTCCTTGGCCTGCCCTGCTGATGCGGCAGCCCTACGGAAGCCGCATCGCCTCAACCGTCACCTACGCCCACCCCAGCTGGTGGGCCTCCCATGGGTTCCTGGTGGTCGTTCAGGACGTACGGGGACAAGGGGAGTCGGAGGGCTGTTTCGGAGGGTTTGGTCAGGAAGCAGCCGACACCACCGCCACCCACGCCTGGGTGCGCCAGCTGCCGGAATGCAATGGACGCCTGGGGGGCTACGGATTTTCGTATCAGGGGCTGACCCAGCTCACCGCAGCTGAGTCAGCCCCACCACCGGAGTGCACCGCCCCAGCGATGACCGGCCTGGACGAACGACGCCATTGGAGTTGTGAAGGCGGTGCCCACTGGTGGCACCTGGGCCTTGGCTGGGGGCTTCAGCTGGCGGCCCTCCAGGCCCAGCGACGCGGAGATGCAACGGCCTGGCTGGAGATCCGCCGAAGCCTTGAAGACAACCGCTATCTGCGGGACGGGCCAGCCCTGCTGGAGCGCCATGACCCCGAAGGCATGGCCTGGAGCTGGTTGAACAACGACCCCAGCAACGATCAGCAGTGGACGGTTCATCACGCCCCGGAGAGCTGGCTCCAGCGGCCGATGCTGTTGATCGGTGGATGGTGGGATCCCCATCTGGTAGGGCTTTTGGACCTCTGGCATCGCAGCCAGGTCGCCGGCGGACAGCCATCCCTGCACATCGGGCCGGCCTCCCATCTGCAGTGGTGGCCCGAAACCCAACAGCTGATGCTGCAGTTCTTCCAACAGCATCTGCAGGATCATCCCCCGCTGAAGCCGACGCCAGCCCAC
>NZ_JBGKDP010000213.1:0-3804 GCF_042954245.1 Parasynechococcus sp. | reverse complement strand
AGGCTGCGGTTGTAGCGCCACCACAGGGCCGGGTCCTGTACCGTCGCGTGGGGCGGTAGCGGTGTTGCCTCTCGAGGTGTGCTGGCTTTTTTCTCGTCCTTGGCTGCCGCCGCCCGCTCCGCCAGGGCCTTGCGCCGGTGTTCCGCCAAGTCTTCCAGCAGCCGAGCCCGGTTGCGGCCCCGCAGTTGGAACAGCACGAAGGGGTCTTCACTGAAGCGATCCCCCATTAGGAAATACACCGCGCTGATGTGTTTGCAGGGGTTGGCTTTGTCGGGGCAGCTGCACTCGCTGCGCACCTCCTGCAACTTGAACGGGAACAGGCGTTTGCCGCTGGCGGCGAAGGCTCGTTCGATGTCGGAGGGCATGATTCCCGCTAGCAGCTGGGCCGACCAGCGGGCTTTCAGGGTCAGGGCTTCGAGCACATAGCCCCAGTCCTCATCGTTGAGCACGTCCAGCCAGAGCTTCACTTTGTAAGGCGCTTCATCGGTGCCCTGGACGCGGGCGTGAACGCGGCGGCCTTCGAAGCGGATCGAGGTCACATGGCCTTCACGGGCGTAGCCCCAGGCCCGCTCCAACCGTTTCTTGAAGCGGTAGCCGTTGATCAGCTCCATCCACTGCTCCACCCACCAGGGCTGCTGGCCCAGGCCGTCGTCGCCGATGGCGGTGATGCCGTTGGTGTTGCCGTTGCTGAGGGTCATGGTCAGGTGTCCTCCAACGCGACGAGATCGCGCAATTGATCGCCACCGAGGCTTCCCAGCCAATCCTCGCCGGAGCCGATCACATCCTCGGCCAGGCGTGATTTCTCCCGGATCATCCGATCGATCTTTTCTTCCACCGAGCCGCTGGTGATGAATTTGTGCACCATCACCCGGTTGGTCTGGCCGATCCGATAGGCCCGGTCGGTGGCCTGGTTCTCCACAGCCGGGTTCCACCAGCGGTCGATGTGGAACACGTGGCTGGCCCGAGTGAGGTTAAGGCCCACACCACCGGCCTTGAGCGACAGAAGGAAGAGTTGCGGACCTCGGGGATCCTCCTGGAAGCGGTCCACCATCGCCTGGCGCTCGCTCTTGCGGGTGCCGCCGTGCAGGAAGGGCACTTCTGATTTCCAGCGCTGCTGCATCCAGGCCTGCAGCAGATGCCCCCATTCGGCGAACTGGGTGAACAGCAGGGCCCGATCGCCCGCTTCGATCACCTCGTCGAGGATTTCCTCAAGCCGCTGCAGCTTGGCCGAACGGCTCAGGAATCCTTCGTCTACTGCCCCTTCGCTCAGGGCCAGAGCGGGATGGTTGCAGATCTGTTTCAGCCGGGTGAGCAGGGCCAGCACCTGACCGTGGCGCTGCCCACCCGGCGCCCGCGCAATGGCATCGAGGGTATCTTCCACGGTCTTGCTGTACAGGGATTTCTGCTCCTTGCTCAGCCCCACCCATTCGCTCAGCTCCACCTTCTCCGGTAGATCGGAAATGATCGTTTTGTCCGTCTTCAGCCGGCGCAGGATGAACGGACCCACGCGGCCTTTCAGATCCCGCAGGGACGACATATCACCATACCGCTCGATCGGCATCCGGTAGCGCTGGCGGAAGAAGTCCTCTTCCCCCAGCACCTTGGGGTTGAGGAAGTCCATCAAGGCCCACAGTTCGCTCACCCGGTTCTCCACGGGGGTGCCGGTGAGGGCGATGCGGAAGCGGTTGCTCTTGCTGCGACCGAGGCGAGCCAGATCCCGGGCGGCCTGGCTCTGTTTGGCGCTGGGGTTCTTGATCGCCTGGGCTTCGTCAATCACCACCCCCTGCCAGTCCTGGGTTTCCAGCAGTTGGCTGTCCCGCTGCAGCAATCCGTAGCTGGTGAGCACCAGATCCACCTCCTTCAACGCTTTTTTGAGTTCGGCGGGTGTGGAGGCGCGGCGCGGGCCGTAATGCTCGGTGACCTTCAACTCCGGGGTGAAGGATTCGGCCTCCCGTCGCCAGTTGGTGAGCACTGAGGTGGGGGCCACCAGCAGCACCGGGCGCTTCAGTTCCTGCTCCGCTTTGAGGTGCTGCAGAAACGCCAGCAGCTGGATGGTTTTGCCCAGGCCCATGTCGTCGGCCAGGCAGGCCCCTTGGTCGAAGCGGTGCAAGAAGGCGAGCCAGCCTAGGCCCCGCTCCTGATAGGGCCGCAACTGGCCACTGAAGCCCTCGGGAGCCGGCAGGGGGTCCGGGGCCTTCTGCTGGTGGTATTGCTCCAGCACCGATTGCAGCCGCGGGCCGGCATCGAAGCGGTGCACCGGCATCCGCATCAACAGTTCCCCTTCTGTTCCCGTCAGCCGCAGCGCGTCGTCGAGGCTCAGTTCTGGCTTTGCTCCACAGAACCGTTCGGCGTTTTTGAGGTCATTGGGCCGCAGTTCGATCCAGGCCCCCTTGTGGCGCACCAGGGGGCTGCGCTTGCTACTCAGGCGCTCCAGTTCCCGCAGGGTGAGCGTCACCCCGCCGATCATCAGATCCCACTCCCAGTCCAGACATTCGCCCAGGGTGAAGCCGCGGGAGCGCTCTGGAAGTTCGGCTTTGATCGACAGGCCCAGCCGGCTGGCCAGTCCGCCGGAGAGGCTGGGCGGCAGCTCCACCCCCACGCCGGTATCCCGCAGCTGACGGGCGGCCGTGCGCACCAGCACGAAGGCTTCGGCCGGGGTCAGCTGCATCGTGTCCGGCGTGGCGTTCTCCAATCCCCGTTCGATTGGTGGGAACACCGTCAGGGCTCGTCCCAGGCCCTCCAACAGCACTTCGCCCGGTTGATCCACCTGGATCTCCCCCAGTTGCAGCATCTCGGCGCCGGAGGCCCAGGCTGCGGCGGCCGGGAGCTTCAGGCTGGGGTCAGCTTCCGCCTGCAGTCCGAAGCGCAGCTCCCAGAGATCCTCCCCATCCGGTGGGGTGTGCAGTTCAAGGCAGGTGCGGGCCGCGGCAAATCCGCCAGCGATGCCCTCCCTCCAGTGATGGCTGGCGGTGGCTAGACGTTCGGCCTCTTCATCACCGATCTCGATCACCCCGGTCTCCGACCCCAGGGCCTCCTGCCAGAGGGTCAGCAGGGGATCAAGCCCATCAGTGGACGGTTCAAAGTCCTTGCGCAGCTGCGCATCCACCAGGTCTTCCAGCAGCGTTGCCACCCGCAGGCGTCCGCTGCGGGGCCGGCAGCTGGCCACAGGGTTGGCGGCCCGCATGGCCTCCGGTCGCAACCGGGTGGTGCGGTTGCTGCGGCGCCCCAGGGGTTCCCGCCAGGGCAAGGCACAGGTGGCCACCAGCGGCAGGCTGGCCGCCAGATCCTCCAGCCGGCGCCGGTCTTCTTCCCGGGTGAGCAGCGGCACCCAACGGGCTCGATGGGGATATCCATCCCCTTTGCTGAGCTCCATCTGGGGAATCCAGCGGCCCCGGGCCACTAGGCTCAGGGCCCAGCGCTGCAGATGGCTCCACCAGCGCAGTTCGTCAGCCAGGTCTGGATTGGTGCCGGAGAGCGGCAATCGGGATAACCACTCCGTGGCTGCCGATGGTTCCACCGCGAGCCCTTGCACCTGCCAGGGCCACCATTCGGTTTGCTTGGGAATCGGTTCGCCGGCTTGCATCGGTAGCCCGGTCCAGCCCGGTGGTTCCGGCGTTGGCTCCTCTTTTTTGCCGCGGCTTTTGCGCAGCTTCACTGTGCGGCTCGGCAGGGTGAGGCAGGCCGTGGCATCGATGCCACCGCCCGGCAAAAGGTCGCGTTCGCTCAGCCAGACCCTGAGGTTGTCGTGGCTGAGGGTGAAAGGGTGCAGTGCCGGTGTGAGGCCCGGGCCTTCCGGTGTGGCCA
>NZ_JBGKDP010000212.1:0-9126 GCF_042954245.1 Parasynechococcus sp. | reverse complement strand
TGTCGGTGCATTGGGCACTCAACAGAACAGCGATCAGCAGGGTGAACGGATCACTGTGATCCAGTGGGATCGGTGTTTTCGGGTACTGCTCGTGGAGGCGCTGCAGGATCACCTCCACCCGCTCTGACCTGCGCACGGGTGTTCAGTGGGTGAAGTGATCTTGGCGCTTCGGCGATTGCATCGCTTCGTTGCAGCATTTCTTTGCCGTTTCCGCGGTTGTTTTAGGACCGAATGATGCGATCCTCGATCGGGCAGGGTCAGCCCTCATTGCCCCTGTTGAACTGGAAACCTTCGGCGGCTGTGCTGCTGGTTGTGATGGGTGTCCTGCTGGCCTCTTGTCGCAGCCGAGACCAGGACGTCACCGCGGATTCACGCCCCCAGGTGCTCACCACCTTCACGGTTTTGGCCGATCTGGCCCGGAATGTGGCGGGTGATCGGTTGCGGGTGGCTTCGATCGTCAAGCCCGGTGCCGAGATCCACGGTTACCAACCCACCCCCAGTGACATCGAGCGCGCCAGCAAGGCGGATCTGATTGTTGAGAATGGGTTGGGGCTAGAGCTGTGGGCCCAGCGTTTCACGGCTTCAGCGGGGGATGTGCCCACCATCACCCTTTCAGAGGGGATGGAACCCCTGCTGATCATGGAAGACGCCTATTCCGGTAAGCCCAATCCCCATGCCTGGATGTCCCCCCAGCGCACGATGGGCTATGTGGACCATCTGGAGCGGGCCTTCAGCCAACTCGATCCGGCCGGGACCGAAATCTTTGCCGCTAACGCGTTGGCCTACAAAGGCAAGCTCCAGGCCCTTGATGAGGAGCTGCGCACGGCGATTGCTGCGCTGCCGGCCCAGCAACGGCTGCTGGTGAGTTGCGAGGGAGCCTTCACCTATCTGGCAGCGGATTACGGACTCGAAGAGGCCTATCTCTGGCCGGTGAATGCCGAAAGCGAGATCACACCCAAACGCATGGCACGGTTGATCGACACGGTCCGAGAGCGCCAGGTGCCAGCCATTTTTTGTGAAAGCACCGTGAGCGATAAAGCCCAACGGGAGGTGGCGGCAGCGGCCGGAGCGCGATTCGGTGGAACCTTTTACGTGGACTCCCTCTCGCCTCCGGACGGTCCTGCACCCAGCCTGTTGGAACTGCAGCGGCACAATGTGGGTCTGATCCGCAAGGGCCTGGACCTGTCCGAGAGCAATCGCTGATGCGCATTCAGGCCGACCAGCTCTGTGTGGACTACAACGGCACTGTTGCCCTGTATGACGCCAGCCTGCACCTGCCAGCGGGTTGCATCTGCGGTCTGGTGGGCATGAACGGTGCCGGAAAATCGACGTTTTTCAAGGCCCTCACTGGGTTTGTGCGCCCCTCGCGCGGCAGAATCCGGATCAACGGCAGCAGCGTTGCCGAAGCCCAGCGTCATCAAGCGGTGGCCTATGTGCCCCAGAGCGAAGGGGTGGATGCCCAGTTCCCAGTGTCGGTGTGGGATGTGGTGATGATGGGCCGCTACGGCGCGATGAATCCGTTGCGGATTCCCCGCAGCTCGGATCGTGTGGCTGTGCGGGATGCCTTGACGCGGGTTGATCTGCTGGAGCTGACCGATCGTCCCCTTGGCACCCTCTCGGGTGGTCAGCGCAAGCGCACGTTTCTGGCCCGAGCAATCGCCCAGCGCGCTGATGTGCTGCTGCTGGATGAGCCCTTCAATGGGGTTGATATACGCACTGAGCAGCTGATGGCTCAGCTGTTCCTTCAGTTCCGCGACGAGGGCCGCACCATCCTGATCTCCACCCACGACCTGGGCCACGTCCGTGATTTTTGCGATCTGGTGGTTCTGATCAACAAGACCGTGCTCGCCTATGGGGAAACCTCGGAAGTGTTCACTCCCGAGAACCTCGCCATGACCTTCGGCGGCGTGCCGCCCGATCTGCTGACGGGAAACAGCTCCCCTGAGGAGACGTTCTGATCAGAACCTCCCGATCCGCCAGGCTCCGCTTCAAGGGCGGGAGTTGATCAAAGCCTTTCCTTTAGATCCGATCCCTGGCGGAACGATCGTTCTGGCTGCGGCGCGCCCATACTAATCCGATGGAGCTTTTACTGGAACCCCTCAATCACGCTTTTATTGTCAAGGCGTTGATGATCAGCGCCTTGGTTGGGGGTGTTTGTGGGCTGTTGTCCTGCTTCATGACACTGAAGGGATGGGCGTTGATGGGCGATGCCGTCTCCCATGCCGTGCTCCCCGGCGTGGTGGTCGCCTATGCCCTGGGCCTGCCCTTCTCCCTGGGGGCGTTCATCTTCGGTGTCGGCTCCGTTGCTGCCATCGGCTTTGTGAAGCAGAAGTCGAGGGTGAAGGAAGACACTGTCATCGGACTTGTCTTCACCGGCTTCTTCGCCCTGGGTCTCGTGCTCGTCTCCAAGACGCGCAGTAACATCGATCTCACCCACATCCTGTTCGGCAATGTTCTGGGGATCTCAGCGGGGGACGTGCAGCAGACCCTTGTGATTTCGGTGCTGGTGCTGGTGCTGCTGCTGCTGTTCCAGCGTGACCTGATGCTCTTCTGCTTCGACCCCACCCACGCCCGATCGATCGGGATCAACACCGGTCTGCTGCATTACATGCTGTTGGGGCTCCTCTCCCTGGCCGCCGTCGCTGGTCTGCAGACCGTAGGAATCATCCTGGTGGTGTCCATGCTTGTCACCCCCGGTGCCACGGCCTATCTGCTCACCGATCGGTTTGACCGGATGATGCTGCTGGCCATCACCAGCAGCGTGCTTTCCAGTGTGCTGGGAGTGTTCATCAGCTACTGGACCGACAGCTCCACCGCCGGTTGCATCGTGCTGGCGCAAACCGCGCAATTCGTGCTCGCCTTCCTTCTGGCTCCTGGTCAGGGGGTGCTGCGGCGTCTCTGATCGATGGATCAGCGTTCGTCGTCGTCCCAATCGTAGGTTTCGTTCAAGCGTTGAACGCCGGCTTCTCAGAAGTGAAAGTCCTTGGCGGAACGACCCCGATTGGATGCCGTTTGCTTGGAACCCGCCTGGTCCTACGGCTCGCGGTAATCAAGATCGTCCCGCATGTCCTGGAACGGCTCAGGAGGCTTCGCTGTCATCCCACTTGGCTTTGCCATCCAGCAGTTCGATCAGCTCCTGGAGCTTGCCCATGGTGACGCGCACATCAGCACCGTCGGGCAGAACACCATCGGCCACCACGTTGTAGTGGTCACGGCACTGGTTGCGCAGCTTCTGCAGGCGCTTTTTGGTGATGGTCTTTTTCTGTTCTGCCGTTGCCATGGCGATTGCGTGGTCTGGCCCTCATCCCTAGCAGAGCAGGGTGCTGCCTCTGGATCTATCCAGGAAGGACCTGGCGAAAGCCATGGGCTTCAACTACGTTGAGCGGGGTGTTGAACAGTTCACTCAGCTCGGCTGGCCGCAGCATCTCCCGTGGGATTCCATCCCCAACAAGGCGTCCCTGCGCCAGAAACAGCACCCGTTCCATCTCCGGCACGATCGTGTCCACCCGATGGGTGACCTGCACCACGGTGGTTCCTGCACTGATGGCAGGCCTGGAGATCGAGGGCGCGGCGCGGCTCATCCAGCACCAGCACCTCGGGTTGGTGAACCAGGGCGCGAGCGATCAACAGGCGGCTGCGCAGCGCCCAGAGGTTCACCGTCTCGCTGCCAAACAACCGCAGATGGGCGTCGGGCCGAACAATGGGATATAGGCTGCGATCGATCAGTTTCACCAGGCTGCTTTTGCCTGCGCCATTGGGGCCCAAGACGGTTGTCGACTGCCGCAGTTTCAATTGCAGGTTGAGCTTGTGCAGCACCGGGCGATCGCCCTGCCATGCCTCCACATTGCGGAGATCGAGCCAGGTTTCAGTGGTCATACCCCTCCTGCAGCAGCCGTTCGATCACGATCGACAGTCGTGGGGCAACGGGCCGCAGCTCCTGCTGCCGCTCACTCCAGATTGAGTCACGCACCAGCTCACTGAGGCAGACCAACTTCATCTCCTGGCCCTCCTTCAACTGCAGCTGGCTTAGGGGGACGCTGAGGTTTTCGCGGAACACGTGGGCCACCCGGTTGCCGCTGTTGTCGCTGAACCATGGTTCCAGTGGCTGCTGGGTGACCAATCGATCTCCTCCTTTAGTTCCCGGTGCACAGCATCGCTGGCTGTTTCGCCTGGGTCGAGATGGCCGCCAAATAGACCCCAGTGGCCCGGGTAAATGATCGAGTCGATGTCGTCTCGCAACTGGAGCATCCATCCGCCTTCCCGCTCGAGCATGGCCAAGGCGACGGCGGGCTTCATGGCGCCTCCGGTTTGTGGCGTGACCACTGGGCCAGTCCACCGCCCCGACCCCGCGCTGTGAGTGTTCCCTGCTGGTCGTTCAGCTCAATCAGGGCAAAGAAGGACAAGCGTTGGGGCTTCCGTGACGGCAGGGGTCGCTGCAGCAGTACCTGATGTGACCAGGTCAGCTCCAACGATGTGAAGCTAAACATCAGCAGTGGTCTTGAACCCTTCAGCTGGGCATGGCCGCTGAACCGCAACCGGAAACCGGCCAGGCAAACCTGATTCACGATGCTCAGGCCCTGGTCACCGCGGCTCAAAATTAGGCTTGCCTGCAGCCAACGCAGCAGCAGTGCGGTGCCTGGCGTCGGTGCATCGCCGCCGCGATTCCAGGTCTGCTGCAACATCCAGCAGCCCGGCAGCTGCTCGATCTGAATGCCGCTGCCATCACGGCGGCTCTGGCGTTCCCTCGCCAGAAGAGCTGCGGCAGGAGAAACAGGCACGGCTGAGATCATGGGACTCTGCAATATCCCCATCTTTTCGGAGTCGGCCCATGGAGCGCGACAAGCGCCGGACACCTCCCCTAACGGACCTGCTTCTACGAGGACTGCGCATCGGGGCCAGCACCATCGCCCTGGTGGAATGCTGCGCAGCGATTGGATCGGAGGGGGGCTCGCCAGCCTGGCCTGGCTGGTCTTCGTTCAGGTGGAGCGTCGGCGGGCGCCGTTCAAGCCTCCGTCCTGAGGATCGAATCGATGCAGTTCGGGTGCTGTCGGATATAGGCGTTGAACTCCATGGCCAGCAGACGGGCTTCAAAGGCGTCGGTGGCATAGAAGCAGGATTCCAGCTTTTCTCCGTTGGATGTCTTGTGGCGGACGGTGTAGGCAGCCCGTCCCTGAGCAATGCTGGCCATGGACTGATGAAGCAGTCGTTTCAAGCTGGCACTCCTGCTGGGTGGAATTCCATAACCATTCATTCATGTTTGCGTTTCAACGCTTCGTGAAGTTGTTTGAAGCGGCCGACAGCCCCTCTGACCCCTCTGACCGCATCCTGCTGCCCATGGCCTCTCCTTCTCTGGCCTTCAAAGTTGCTCTGTCGTCACTCTTGTCCCTGAGCACATGTCCTGTTCAGGCGGAATGGCAGCTGATGCAGGAGCCGGCGGTTTGGCAATCGCGTCGCGGCGAGCTGCTGCCCGGCGACGGCTGGATCTTCATGGAGGCCCTCGACACCCCCGCGCTCAAGGCGGCTGAATACATCCGGGCTCCAAAAACCGTGGACGGTGCCGTTGAGGTGGAGGCAGGCCTGCTGATCCAGCGCGCTGGCCAGGACCAGTGGACCCAACGGGTTCTGCCGATGCGTGCCAACTGCGCCAACGATCAGCTAGAGCAACGCCAGGCCGATGGTGCCTGGACCGTTTACCCCGGTCGCGATGGAACCGTGGTTAAGGTCCGCTGGATATGCGCATTGCGATGAGTCGGCCTGCTTTTCGTTATGAACAACCGCAATGCTTCGGCGAGTCGCTCACCACAGCACGTCCCTGGAACCGGTCTGCTCTGACCGATTTGGTGCAGCTCTGCTCTGGATACCTGCAGCTGGGTTGATCGATGACGGTTGCTCCTGTTCTGAAGGACTCCCAACGCTTCAAGTTGGATGCCACCGATGACGCGATCTTCTATAGCGAGCCGCGTTTCATTCACCACCTGGATGCGGGTTTTCGGGCTCGGCTGACCGCCTTCTACCGCGAGCACATCCCCCCCTGTGCCCAGGTGCTGGATCTGATGAGCAGTTGGGTGAGCCACCTGCCGGAAGACGTTAGTTACGACAAGGTCATCGGCCATGGCCTCAATGCAGAGGAGTTGAGCGCCAACCCCCGATTGGATCGGCACTGGGTTCAAAACCTCAACCGCGACCAAACCCTCCCGGTTGAGGATGCTTCTATCGATGCCACCCTCATCGTGGCCGGTTGGCAGTACCTGCAACAGCCCGAGTCGATCGCTGCAGAGCTGTTGCGGATCACCCGTCCCCGGGGCCAGGTGATTGTGGCGTTTTCCAATCGAATGTTCTTCACTAAGGCTCCCCAGGTCTGGACCGACGGTGATGACGGTGATCACCTGCGTTATGTCGCTGAGGTGGTGATGGCCCAGGGCTGGCCCCCGCCGGAGATCGTTGCCGAAGACACCCGTGCTGAAGGTGTGATGGGCTTGTTCGGTGGCAAGGGAGATCCTTTCTTTGCCGTTGTGGCTGAGAAACCTCTCCAGTAATTCCTCGGCTTTCTTTTGAGTTGAATGGATGGACGTTGTTCTAAATTGCGGCAGCGTGAGGCGAGAACCAGGATCTTCGTGAGTTTTATCCTTCCGGGTCTTCTCCCCTGGCGCTTCAGGATCGTGTTGATCGGTCAGCAGGTCATTCTCGAGGCTTCTTCCGAGGATCAACAATTGAGCACGGTTCTTGAACCTGGTGGAAGTCGCATTCGTCGTGGCTACGACCTGATCAAGGCTCCGCAATGTGTGCTGATCAGGTGATCAGCACCTCTCGTCTCACCCAGCCCGTCGTCATCTTCGGTGGCTTTCTGAACGCCGAAGCACACGTGTGTTTGCAAGGGATCTGAGGCTGACCCTGCGGCGATGGGCCTAGTTTGGGCCTCGTTCCGGTATGCAGTTGCGATTCCGGAATTTGCGGTTATGTTCTGCTCAGGAGCCCTTCGGAGTACCTCTGACCGGATGCACCTGACAGCTCCCCGGTAGCACGAGGCCACGGCCTCCCACCAGGTGATTGTGTGAGACCCCCTGAGTCCGCCCAGCAGAGGATTAGCGGCGCAGCAATGCGGGATGCACCAACGATTTGAAGTCAGGACAACCCAGCTTTTTTGTTTCTGCTGCTCGCTTGTGGATCAGTAAATAGGTCCCAGCAGCTAATGGCTAATCCGTTTGATCTCTCACGGAGGGGAGATGACACCGTTGTGGTGACGTTCGACGACGACGGCACGATCGACTTGGTGGCTCTCGACAAGGCCTACCCAGGCTTTGGACAGAAGTTTCTTGATGCTCTTGATGCATCACCAACGGGTGGTATCAAAACCGTTGTCGACCCCATCCACGAGAAGGGGCTCGACTGACATGACAACACTCGAGCTTCAGCTCGAGCAAACCAGGGCAGAGCTGAGACGACTCAATTCAGTTCTGCTGTGAGCAGCTCGTAGCTACCACCCCCCAGCGCACAAAGCAGTGGCTGGAACCCCGAGAGCTCGCCCAGCTGTTGGGCATCTCGACTCGCACCTTGGCGCTGTGGCGCACCGTAGGACGGTTTCGTCCGCTCTCCATCCGCAAGCATGGCCGGGGGTATCAGTTCTACGCCGACTGGGCGCTCGCTGATGCCCAGGAGGTCTCCCGTTGACCGTCCCACCCAACAACAAGCGAATACGAGGACGTGGAGCGCTACCTCGAGCTCATCGGTCGCCAAGACAACCTCAACGACATCGTTGAGGCCCTGTTCCCACCCGAGCCGAACAAGCCTTGCATCCACATTCCGGTGAACCCCAGCATCCCGTCCCACTGGGGGACGGTGGAGCGTGAGTTAGCTCGGCACAAGAAGCACAGCCTCGGCATCGTCGTGAACCCGGCGAAGCCCCAGTCGGATGACTGGGAAGATAAGCCGGAGCACTACAACCGCCAGGGCAGCCTGAAGAAGTGGGGTGCATCCAAAGCAGGGCCCCGACCACAACGGCAAATGGGCGCGGTTCCTCTTCGCTCTACTACCTGGAACGCCGGTAAGGCTCCCCACGTCGTGGGATCAGGAGGAGATGAACGCCTTTACCGAGGCCAAGGACGGGCTCGGGAAGGTGTCATCAGCGGTGCGGAAGTTGCCCGCTCTCACCTATTGGATGACCGCCGAGGCGATGGCACACTTCGCTGACTACGAGTTCTCCAAACAGGAGTAAGCGCAGGTAGCGAAGCTGCCGTCACAGGCGGCCATCCTTAACAAGTCGGCGGGCAAGGTTGGCCGCATCACTGGTTTGCTCCATGTCCTGCAGCTGGCTGACGCCGACTACAGGCCTTCTTTTGCTGAGGGCATTTGGAGTCCTAAAGCCGATACCGAGATTCCCATCACAACGCTGCAGGCAGCCATCGGTCTGGTTGAACACCTCGACCGCTGGGCGTTCACATTCCAAGCAGTCACCAATGCCTCGGATGAGGAGCGGTGCATGCTCAGGCTGCAGGAGCTGGCCGAGAAGTCGAAGTGTCCGGTGCCGTTGGGTGAACTACAGCGGGGCCTCAGCAGCAAGGAGCGGAAGCGGTGGAAGGGTGACTTCATCCGCGATGTGCTCCAGGCGTTGGAATGTTGGATAAGGAGGAGTACCCCCCCTCTCTTTATCCCTTATTGCTTCCTCTGTGGTGAGAGGCCCAGCTGTGGAGGGATGCCACCCCCTTCCAACAATCCAACCAATGCCCCATATCCATTCCGCCCCGATGGTTGTTGGGTTGGAATGAAGATTGGATTAGTTGGAAAATCGGCCCACTTAAAAACCCGATTCATTCCAGGAAAATGGGTGTGTTGGCGGGATAGATAGCCATGAACCACCTGATAGCGCTTCAGCAACTCCAGGCCCAGCCGTTCACATGTTGCTCGCAGCTGTTTATCGAACGCTTGTCGGCTCATTGGTCTGCCAACTACTTCACCCGGGACGATGAAGTCCGTAGGTCTTGGGTTGGTCTCAACCTTCCACCGTTTGAGTACATCAAGTAGCTGAAGAGCAATTGGCATCTCCCTCGATGTTTTCGTCTTGGTGGTGGCTGCAGTGAAGAGGATGTGCGTATCAGAAATTACTGCCCACCTAAGCATCCGAGCCTCGCT
>NZ_JBGKDP010000211.1:0-8418 GCF_042954245.1 Parasynechococcus sp. | reverse complement strand
GTGTTGGCGGTGCCCAGGTCGATGCCGATGTCGCGCGACAGCTGGAAACGACGAAAGAACACAGGCACCGCAGTCAAGTCCGCCGGATCATAGGGGCGTTCTCGGCCGTTGCCTGTTACACCCAGCGGCTTGGGTGGAACTCCTGAAAAGCAGTCATCCAACCGGTGCCGCATCATGAATCGAAATTCAGGAGATGAATTGTCTATGGGCGTTAATTCCGTCACCCTCGTCGGCCGTGCCGGCCGCGATCCCGAAGTGCGTTACTTCGAGTCCGGCAGCATGGTGGCCAACCTCACCATGGCGGTGAACCGTCGCAGCCGCGAGGACGAACCCGACTGGTTCAACCTCGAAATCTGGGGCAAGCAGGCCCAGGTCGCAGCGGACTACGTGAAAAAAGGATCCCTTCTAGGCATCATTGGCAGCTTCAAGCTGGACCGATGGACCGACCGGGCCAGCGGTGAAGAACGCAGCAAGCCAGTCGTCCGCGTGGATCGTCTAGAACTGCTTGGTTCGAAACGGGACAATCAAGAGGGCGCCGGCAGCTTTGGCGGCCAGGCCTCCGATGAGGATATCCCCTTCTGAGCCTCCTTCCCAGGGAAACCCTCGCGCCGGTGCTCAGTCGGACGCCTGACGCCGGCGCCAGATGCGCAGACCCAACCAGATCGAACCCGCCAGCACCGCCACCACCAGCAACACCTTCACTGCCTTGGAAACAGGGTCAATCCAGAGCTCAACGTTGCTGTAGCCCTCTCCGAGAACCATGCCGGCCACCGTGAGCAGGGCCGTCCAGATCAAGCTGCCAGCGGTGGTCCAGACCAGGAACGGCGCCATCGGCATCATTTCAATGCCGGCGGGCACTGAGATCAACGTGCGAATGCCAGGCACCAGACGTCCCCAAAACACCAAGGCGGTGCCGTAGTGGCTGAACCAGCGGCGGCTGCGGGCCAACTCATCGGCACTGATGCCAATCCAGCGACCGTGACGTTGCAACCGAGCTTCGATCCGTTCCTCGTTCATCAACCGTCCGATCCCGTACCAGGGCAGGGCACCGAGCACCGTGCCCAGCAAACCGACCAGCACCACGGGCACCAGATCCAGCTGACCCTGCTGCACATAGAAACCCCCGAGGGGCATGATCAGCTCGGAGGGGATTGGCGGGAACAGATTCTCGATAAACATCGCCGCAAAAATCGCGGTGTAACCCAACCACTGGTTCGCCTCCACCGCCTGGCCGATCAACTCCGGCAGCTGTGTGATCAGATCAGAAAGCCCCATGGAGACTGCTCTTGATGGCGCAAGTCTTCCATGGGGCCGTGACAATCAGATTCCGATCCGCAAGATCGTGATCAGTAGCGGTAGTGGTCGGGCTTGTAGGGGCCTTCCACGGGAACGTTGATGTAGTCGGCCTGATCCTTGCTGAGCTCGGTGAGCTTGGCACCGATGCGGCCGAGGTGAAGGCGGGCCACCATCTCGTCGAGGTGCTTGGGCAGCACATACACCTCTTTGGCGTACTCGTCGCCCTTGGTGAACAGCTCGATCTGAGCCAACACCTGGTTAGTGAAGGAGTTGCTCATCACAAAACTGGGGTGGCCGGTGGCGCAGCCCAGGTTCACCAGCCGGCCTTCCGCCAGAAGGATGATCCTGTTGCCGCTGGGCAGGGTGATGTGGTCGACCTGCGGCTTGATGTTCTCCCACTCGTACGCCTTGAGGGAAGCGACATCGATCTCGTTATCGAAGTGGCCGATGTTGCAGACGATGGCCTCGTCCTTCATCTTCACCAGGTGCTCGTTGCGGATCACCTGGTAGTTGCCGGTGGCGGTGACGAAGATGTCCATATCTTCAACCACGTCTTCGAGACGAACCACGCGGTAGCCCTCCATGGCGGCCTGCATGGCGCAGATCGGATCAACTTCAGCAATGCAGACGGTGGCACTCAGACTACGCAGGGACTGGGCCGAACCCTTCCCCACATCGCCGTAGCCGATTACCAGGGCCTGCTTGCCCGCCACCATCACGTCGGTGGCACGCTTGATGCTGTCCACCAGCGATTCGCGACAGCCGTAGAGGTTGTCGAACTTGCTCTTGGTGACCGAGTCGTTGACGTTGATGGCGGGGAAGGGCAGTTCACCGCTCTTCTGCATCTTGTACAGACGTGCCACACCTGTGGTGGTCTCCTCGGTCACACCCTGGATCTGAGCCTTGGTGCGGGAATAGAAGCTGGGGTCCTGGGCCAGCTTTTTCTTGATCGAAGCGAACAGGAAAGTCTCCTCTTCATTGCCAGGGTTGTCCAGGACCGTGATGTCCTGCTCGGCCTTGCTGCCGAGCATCACCAGACCAGTGGCATCGCCACCGTCGTCCAGGATCATGTTGGGGGAGCCGCCGTCACCCCACTCGAGGATGCGGTGGGTGTAGTCCCAGTACTCCTCCAGGGTTTCACCTTTGACGGCAAACACGGGGATGCCCTGGGCGGCGATGGCCGCAGCGGCGTGGTCCTGCGTGGAGAAGATGTTGCAGGAGGCCCAGCGCACTTCTGCCCCGAGCTCCACCAGGGTCTCGATCAGAACCGCGGTCTGAATCGTCATGTGCAGGGAGCCAGCGATGCGGGCGCCCTTAAGGGGCTTCTCGCTGCCGTACTTCTCGCGCAGCGCCATCAGACCGGGCATCTCGGTCTCGGCAATGTCGAGCTCCTTACGGCCGAAATCGGCCTGATTGATATCGGCAATGACGGAATCGACGCCGAGCTTGAGCTCAGCCGGGGACGCGGGCGCTGCCACCATGGTTTCGGTGCTTCCTAATGAAATGTGGAGTTAAATCTCTGCAGAGACGCCGAGGCTTCGGGCTCGCTTGAACCGGACTCTACAGGGCATGTTTGGGCTCTTGAGACCCTTGAGACGACACAGGGCCTAGGCCGATCCCTCGCTCGCGAACTTCCACGGGGAGCCATTCTTCTACTCAGCGGGCCCCTGGGGGCCGGCAAAACATCGCTGGTGCAGGGCCTGGCCGAAGGCCTTGGGATCACCGAGCCGATCACCAGCCCCACCTTTGCTTTGGCGCAGCACTACCCCCAGGGAACACCGCAGCTGGTGCATCTCGATCTCTATCGCCTGGAGCATCCGGCCTCTGCCGATGAACTGTTTCTGCAAGAAGAAGAAGAGGCGCGCGCGGCTGGGGCACTGATGGCCGTGGAGTGGCCGGAACGTCTTGGCCTCGAGCTGCCGGAAGCCTGGCAGCTCGAGCTGCGTCACCAGGCCGAGGGCCGGCTGGCTCAGCTCACCTCTCCCAGAAAGGCCTCCACCTGAGCCTGCGTCGGCTGCGGATCAATGCCACCGGTCCCGCCGCAGACCAAGGCACCACAGGCGGCAGCAAAACGGATGCGCTCAGGGGGGGCGGCCCACCGGTGCAACAGCCCGGCTGTGAAGGCATCGCCGGCACCGGTGGTGTCCACCACATCGGGTCGCTGGCGCAAGGCCTGGTGCATCGCGCCGGGATCGTCGGTGTTGAAGAACCAAAGTGCTTCCTCCCGCGCCAACTTGATCAAAGCCGCCTGGTCCAGAAGCGGTTGAATTGCAGCCTTCGCTGCTGCGGACGGTCCGGCCGCGGGATCAGCGGTGACATCCCAAATGTGGGGCGCCAATTCACATCGAGGGCAATCGCCGTTCCTTGGCTCCGGGCCTGGCGCACGGACGACAACAAAGCCGAAGCCGACGTTGGTGCTGCCAACGGAAGGGTGCCAATCAGCAACCATCGGGCCTGAGGCAACGCAGCCGGCTCGAGAGCCTGGTCGGCAAAGCCGGCCGCTTGATCTCCGTCAAAACCCTGAAACTGCCGTTCACCCTCCAGCGAACGGCGGACCAGCACGATTCGACTGGGACGCTCGGCATCCCGCTGCAGGAGCTCGGTGTCGACACCACGCTCAGCAAACAACCTGGAAAAGGCCTCGCCGATGGCGTCTTGCCCCAGTCGACCGGCAAAGGCCACGGGGGTCCCCAAGCGGGCCAATCCACAGGCCACATTCGCTGGCGCTCCTCCCAGACGGTCGTCCACCGGCCGATCCAGCTCCGGATCACCTCCAGGCGGCCCCAGCCGATCAATCAGGGCTTCACCGAGACAGACGACAACGGAACCAAGCGCCATCCGACCGCATCAGGACCTTCCCTAAGGGTGGGCAGAGCTTTCCAACCTGCCAAGCAACGCATCAATGATTCGAGCATTGGCGGCCGGAAAGGCGTAATTCCCCAAGTCATTTGGGCGCACCCAACGCACCTGCTGACTGGCAAGGGGCTGCGGCTCCCCGGATATCCAGTCGCAGAGATGCACCACGAAGCGCAGCTTCTTGTGGCTGTAGGCGTGATCAACGGTGATCAGCTCAGCACCGACCGTCACCGCAATGCCGAGCTCCTCCTTCAACTCGCGGGCAATGCAGATTTCGATCGTTTCGCCTTGTTCTTGTTTGCCTCCAGGGAACTCCCACATTCCTCCCAGCAAGCCTTCCTCTAGGCGCTGGTCAATCAACACCTCCCCCGCCGCGTTGAGCACGACCCCAACACCAATCACCTGGAAGGGCAAGGGCTTGGGGGCGTCGGTCACGGGCCAGCGGCGGGGATCGCCGGCAGCGTAAGCAGCGCAGTGGGATTGCCAGGGGCAGCGGTGGCAGTCCGGTTGGCGGGGGGTGCAAAGCGTGGCCCCCAGATCCATCAACGCCTGGTTGGTATCCCGTGGCCGAACCGGATCGAGTAGGGCCTCGCTCCAGCACCAGAACAAAGCGTCATCGCGGGCCGGCGAGCGCGGATGGGCCATCAATCGCGCCAGCACCCGTTTGACGTTGCCATCCAGGATCGGCAACGGTGCATTGAAGGCACTGGAGAGAATGCTGCCGGCGGTGGTGCGACCGATGCCCGGCAACGCCATCCACTCCTCCAACGTGCGGGGCCAAGTCCTTCCCACCAAGCGCTGCGCTGCCTCATGCAGCCGGCGGGCCCGTGAGTAATAGCCGAGGCCCTGCCACTGCAGCCGCACCTCATCCAGGGACGCCGCGGCCAACGCTTCCACAGTTGGAAATGCCTCCATCCAACGCATCCAATAGGGGAGCGCCACGGCCAACTGGGTCTGCTGCAGCATCACCTCAGCAATCCAGATGCCGTAGGGATCGAGATGATGATCCAGCGCTGGACGCACGCCACCAGGCAACTGCTTCCAGGGGAGTCCGCCGCGGCCATGGCGCTCCCACCAGGCCAGCAAGGCTGTCGATAAAACAACAGCATCGGCCTCGGTCAACGCGGCCATGGGTTCGCGATTGGTGTCAGAACAGGGCTCGAGCAACAACCGTCCATCCAAGTGCTTCGCTCGCCAGGATGCACCAGCGCAGCAAGCCAAGGCGTGAGCCCGAGCAACAACCTCTGGAGCTGGAACGAACGATCAATTGGCTGGAGCCTGATGGGCGATGCCAATGCCAAAGAAGCCGTGCTGCTGATCCATGGCTTCGGAGCCAACACCAGCCACTGGCGCTTCAACCAACCGGTATTGGCCAAGCAAGCACCCACCTATGCCATCAATCTGCTCGGTTTTGGGCACAGTGATCAACCCCGAGCCCGCTTGAAAGACGAAGCAATCACAGCTGATGCCGTTCATTACGGCTTTGATCTCTGGGGCCACCAGGTGGCTGACTTCTGCGACGCGGTGGTGCAACGGCCCGTGCTGTTGGTAGGCAACTCCATCGGCGGGGTCGTTGCCCTACGGGCAGCGCAACTGCTGGGGGAACACTGCCGGGGTGTGGTGCTGATCGACTGCGCCCAACGGTTAATGGATGACAAGCAGCTGGTCACGCAACCAGCCTGGATGACCTGGATCCGACCGCTGCTGAAAACGATGGTGCGGCAGCGCTGGCTCAGCACCGGACTGTTCCACAATGCCGCCCGTCCCGGCGTGATCCGCAGCGTGTTGAAACAGGCCTACCCCAGCGGCGCCAACATCAACGACGACCTCGTGAATCTGCTGTTCCAACCCACGCAACGCCCTGGAGCCGCAGAAGCCTTCCGCGGCTTCATCAACCTGTTCGACGACTATCTCGCCCCCCAGTTGATGGAGGAGCTGTCGATCCCCGTGGATCTGATCTGGGGTGAGCAGGATCCCTGGGAGCCAATCGCAGAAGCCAAGCGCTGGGCCCAGACGCTGAACTGCGTTCAATCCCTCTCAGTGATTCACAACGCTGGCCACTGCCCCCACGACGAGGCACCGGGTGAAGTCAACCCGGTGCTCCAACGGCTGATTAACACAAGATTAACTCAGCAGGCGACATAGGCCTCCACTTGATCGCTCACCCGGCGCAGGCCGACCAGACCATCCCGCTCTAGATTGCGAACACGGTCGCGGCTCATGCCCAGGATCCGACCGATGCCGGTCAGGCTCATCGGATCTTCTCCATCCATGCCGTAACGCATGCGCAGCACCTGCTCTTGCAGATGGGGCAGCTGCCCCAGAAGGCTGCGCAGGTCGCCCTTCAGGCAATCCTCTTCCACCTGGTCACTGGGCAGATCCCCATCACCAGAGAGCAACTCCAATAGTTCGGTGTCGTCGCCATCGCCGACTTTCATCTCCAGGCTCACCGGCTGCCGGGCGCGGCACATCAAATCTTTAACGTCATCCTCCGGCAACTCAACAAATTCAGCCAACTCGGTGACGGTGGGGGTGCGTCCCAGCTCCTGGCTCAGCTCCCGCTGACCCTTCTTGAGCTTGTTCAACATCTCCGTGATGTGAATCGGCAGCCGAATGGTGCGGCTCTTCTCAGCGATGGCCCGGGTGATGCCCTGCCGAATCCACCAATAGGCGTAGGTGGAAAATTTATAGCCGCGGGTGGGATCAAACTTCTCCACCCCACGCACCAAGCCGATGGTGCCTTCCTGGATCAAATCCAGGAGCTCCATATTTCGCTTGGTGTATTTCTTGGCCACACTCACCACTAACCGGAGGTTGGCCGCCACCATGCGCTCCTTGGCACGACGGCCGTGCTGCAGCTTGCGTTTGAGCTGCATGGACGACAGCCCCGAGGCCTTGGCCAGCTGATCGCGGCTGGGCTTCTCACCGGCCTTGCTCTCCAGCTCAGACTCGAGAGACTCCAGGTACATCAACTCCTGCACCTGGCGTCCCAGGGTGATCTCCTGCTCGTGGGTGAGCAGGGGAACGCGGCCGATGTCGCGCAGATAGGAACGAACCAGATCGACGTCAGCCGTGACGGTTTTCGCTGCCCTCGCAGCAGTTTTGGGCTTGGAAGCAGCGGTCGTAGCCGGAGCCATGGAGTGCTTCTTTGAGTTATGTGAAGAGTACTCCTAAGAAACGTAAACAGACTCTCAGAAAACGCCCAGGGCGAAGAAATGAGTAGAAATACCTGTGGCCTGCACCAGTTGCGGCAGGTGCACCAGCAGCCACCCCGCCGTCTTCAGGTAGATCAGCGTACCCGCCACATCCGTGCAGGTGGTGATGAAGGGGGTGGACATCAATGCTGGATCCAGACCCATGCGGTCAAACAGCAACGGAAACGCTGCGCCCGCCGTAGCAGCCAGGGTGGTGATCGCCAGCAAGCTCATCCCCACAGAGAGGCCCACCAAAGCGCTTTCCCCTCTCCACCAAGCGAAGGGAACAACCAGCATCATCATCAACACCCCCAGCAACGCCCCTGCCATGGCTTCGCGGCCAATCGCTCTAAAAGGGCCAAGGCTGGAGATGCTCTGGGTGCTTAAACCACGAATCACCACCGTGGAGCTCTGGGCCCCCACGTTGCCGCCGGTGCCACCAAGCAAGGGAATGAACGCCGCCAGCAACACCACCTGCTGCAGCACGTCTTCATTGGCGGCGATCACCTCTGAAGTGAAAAAGCTAGCCAGCACCAGCACCGCCAGCCACACCACGCGGCGGCGAGCAACGGTGAACAGGTTGCTGCTGAAGTAGTCGTCGTCATCGCCGGCCTGCACCGCGCCGGCGGCGTAGAGATCACGGGTGGCCTCCTGCTCGATCACATCGATCACGTCATCCACGGTGACGATGCCCACCAATCGTTGTTCCAAATCCACCACGGGAACGGCGAGAAAGTCGTAGCGCTGGATCGTGCGGGCCACCTTCTCCTGATCGGTATCGGTGCTGACGCTGAGCACCTCCTCGGTCATCACATCACCGATGCGGGCCTGGGGGTCTGCTGTGACCAGATCCCGAAGCGACAGGATGCCGGTGAGGCGTCGCTCGGCATCAGTCACATACAAGGAATAAATTGTCTCGGTATCGCGGGCACGCCGCCGCACGATCTCCAACGCCACCGCAGCCGTCTGGTTTTCCTTGAAGGCGATGTACTCGGTCGTCATCAGACGACCGGCCGTCTCCGAGCGGTAACCCAGCAGACGTGCCGTCACCTGACGTTCATCCGGGCTGAGC
>NZ_JBGKDP010000210.1:0-14045 GCF_042954245.1 Parasynechococcus sp. | reverse complement strand
AGCGGCGAAGAGGCCACCCCCGGCCAAACGGTGGTGGTGCACTACCGCGGCACCCTGGAAGACGGACTGCAGTTCGATGCCAGCTACGACCGCGGCACCCCCTTCAGCTTCCCCCTCGGCGCTGGTCGGGTGATCAAGGGTTGGGATGAAGGCGTCGCCGGAATGACAGTGGGTGGCAAGCGCAAGCTGGTGATCCCCTCCGACCTGGCCTACGGAACCCGGGGCGCCGGTGGCGTAATTCCCCCCAACGCAAACTTAATCTTCGAGGTGGAACTGCTCGACGTGAAGAAGTGAGCGGAAGCTAGGCTCAATCCAAGCCAATTCCGCTCTGAACCGATGCTGCGCTCGGCCCTTTCCGCCCTTGCATGTGCCCTCCCTGCCCCCGTGGCAGAAGCCCATTGCGACGGTCCTTGTGGCGTGTACGACCCGGCTTCCGCTCGTGTGGCAGCCGAAGCCGTGCTGTCGATGACCAAAAAGCTGAAGGCGATGGAAGCTCCCTCCGCTGGTGACGCCGCTGCCCTGGCTGCTTACAACAACACCTTCGGCCGCTACGTCGCCATCAAGGAAGAGGAAGCACAGAAGACCAAGAAAGAACTGTTGATCCTCTGGACCGACTACTTCAAGCCCGATCACCTGGCCACCTTCCCCGACCTACACGACACCTTCTGGAAAGCAGCCAAACTCTGCAGCGCCTGCAAGGTGAACATCGATCAGGCCAAGTCAGAAGAACTGATGGCTGCCGTTGAAAAAATCCACGGCATGTTCTGGCAGTCCAAGGGCCGTTCCGATGCCTGGATCACCGCATCCTGAGTTCGAACAGAACCAATCCCCCTATCGCAGCAGCAGGTCTTCGCGACCTGTTGCTGCTTTTTTGTGGGCGACGGCTGCTGCTCCGCGTCGAAGGGCGATCGATGCAACCGACCCTTGAACCCGGAGATCGGGTTTTGGTCAGACGTCTGGGACGGAAGCCCCCTCCCAGCTTGGGATCCGTGGTCGTGACCTGGCATCCACAGCAAAAAAAACTGCGCCTGATCAAGCGCCTGAAGAGCGTTGAGAAAACGGGGCTTTGGTTGCTGGGAGACAACCCCGCCGAAAGCACCGACAGCCGCAAACTTGGAGCGGTGCCAACAAACCTGTTGATTGGCCAGGTGGTGGGCCGGCTCCCGCGCGGGGAATCAGAACAGAGCCGGTGAGGTCTTCTGCAGCCAGATGGCCCCGGTGATGATCGAGAGAGCACCCGCACCGCCCATGAGGAAGGGCATCAGCCAGGCACCGCTGCGGAGGGTAAGGAACGATACCACCGACACCACGACCACCATGGCGCCGATGGATCCAAGCAAGTAAGCAACCAGATAGCCCACAGCGACGTGGGGCGGCAGGGCCAAAGCAGGGATCACCGCGAGCAGGTGACTGGCGCCCGCTAGGCCATGCAGCAGACCCAGGCCGGAGGAGGCATGGACGTGGCGACGGTGGTTGCTAG
This sequence comes from Parasynechococcus sp., assembly GCF_042954245.1. Lineage (GTDB taxonomy): Bacteria > Cyanobacteriota > Cyanobacteriia > PCC-6307 > Cyanobiaceae > Parasynechococcus. Next base: position 12,565 of record NZ_JBGKDP010000210.1, on the reverse strand, counting down.
AGCCGCGCACATGCAGGTGAAGATGACGATGCTCTGCGGCACCGTCGTGGCGGTGCTCATGAGTGTGCAGCTCCAACCCGAAGGCCGTGCGCACGGCCAGGGCACCCACCACCAGCAGGGCCACACCCACGAGGAATTCCGCCCAAGACGACATGGCCTCCACATGGGCCAGGTCTTTCAGCCCAATGGCGATCAACGCCAGAACCACAACTCCGGTGGAATGACCGGCACCCCAAGCAAGGGCGTGACGAAAGGCCGCCCATGGCTTGTTCAGGGAGAAGGGCGCCATCACGACCAAGTGATCAGCACCACCCACCACATGAACGGCCCCAGCTGCAACACCGGTCAAAAGGCTAATCAGCACAAAGAACCACCTGAATGATGTGATTCTGCATCAGCAGTGAAAGAACAACGGCCTTAACCGGCCTGGATTAACTGCACCAGACCAGCTTCAACATCCGGCTGCCGCATCAGGGCTTCCCCCACCAGCACAGCCCCCGCACCGGTGGCTTGCACCCGATCAAGATCGGCCCGGCTGAACAGACCCGATTCACTCACCAGAAGCGCCCCCTGTTGCTTCAAACGGTCGTTGAAGTCGATCAGCAGCCGCTCCGTCGTGGCCAGATCCGTCTCGAAGCTGGTGAGATCACGGTTGTTGATCCCGATCAAGGGGAAGCCGCCAATGCTCAGCACACGGTCCATTTCGGTGGCATCGTGGACCTCCACCAACACCGTGAGACCCAGTGCCGCCGCAGCCTTGCTGAGATAATGAAGATCCTGGTCCGACAGGATGGCAGCGATTAGCAGCACCGCATCAGCGCCGGCCGCCCTAGCCTGAAACAGCTGGTAAGGGCTCAGCACAAACTCCTTGCAGAGCAGAGGCAGGTCGACGGCCTGACGCACCTCCACCAAGACATCAAAACCGCCCTGGAAAAAGGTCTTGTCGGTGAGCACCGAGAGGCAGCTTGCACCGCCAGCAGCGTAGGCCTTGGCAATCGCCACCGGGTCGAAATCCTCACGGATCACCCCTTTGCTGGGGCTCGCTTTTTTCACCTCAGCGATCACGGCTGGTTTCGTGGCGGCCGCCTGAAGCACCCCCAAAAAATCCTTCGTGGGGGGAAGCTTGGCAATCTGCTGCTTCAGGTTGTCGAGGGGACCCTTGTCGCGGGCAGCATCGATCTCACGGTCTTTTTCCCAAACAATTTTCTCAAGGATGTGACGCGGTTTCTCGTCATCGTGGGGCACCGCGTATTCGAGATGGGCCACCCGCACCTTGGGGTTGGGGGGACGACGGCGGATCTCCATGGAACAGGGAAAAGACTGGAACGAAAAAGCTGGGCGGGTTCAGGCGGCCATCTGGGCGGCAGCCTGCTTGTAAGAGACCTCTACCACCTCGCTGAGGGTCGGGTGGGTGTGCACCTCGGTGGCGAGCTGACGCACGCTCTGACGCCGGGCAACGGCATTGGCCACCTCCTGGATCAGGTCAGCGGCGTGAAGTCCGTAGATGTGGGCCCCCAGCACTTCACCACTGGTTTTATTGAACAGCAGCTTCATCAGGCCATCGCTGTGCAGCTCAGCCAAAGCTTTGGAATTGGCCTTGAAGTAGCTGCGAACGGAACCGAGCTGGAAGCCATCCTTCTCCGCCAAAGCTTTGGCATCCGCCTCGGTGAGGCCAACAGAGCTGATCTCGGGATGGGTGAAGGTGGCTGCCGGAACGCTGCGGTAATCGATCTCGCGCGCATGACCAAGGATGTTGTCCACGGCAACGGTGCCTTGGGCAGCGGCCGTGTGGGCCAGCATCAGCTTGCCGGTCACATCTCCGACGGCCCAGAGATGGGGCACCGGTTGGTCGTTGACCAGGACGTGCATGGCGTCGTCGATCGGGACGAAGCCGCGGTTCGTCTCCACATTCAGCGACTCCAGGTTGAGGCCCTTGCTGCTGGGAACACGCCCTGTCGCCACCAGAACGGCATCCACCTCAAGGGTCTCCACCAGTTCACGGCTGTTGAAATCAGCCAGTTCGATCTGCACCGGACAGCCCGGGGTGACCTTGCGGGCCAGCAAACCGGAACGAGCATCAATATCGCGACCATCAATCAGATGACGCCCAGCGATCTTGGCGATGTCGGGATCAAAGGTGGGCATCACCTTGTCCATGGCCTCGATCATCGTCACTTCGCAACCGAGAGCGGTGTACACATCAGCGAATTCAAGGCCGATGTACCCGCTGCCGATGATGGCGATCCAGCGGGGCAGCCACTCCAGGTTGATGGCCTCGTCACTGGTAAACACCGTGCGGCCATCGGTTTCGATGCCTGGCGGCACGAAGGGATCAGACCCCGTGGCGATGATCACGTCCTTGGCGGTCAGCACCCTGTCGACTCCACTGGGCTCCCGCAGCCCCACCTTCTGGCTGCCCTCTAGACGGCCGTGCCCGCGAAGGATCGTCACTCCGGCCCGTTCGAGGGTTTTGGTGAGGTTGGTGCGGATGGTCTGAACCAGCTGATTGGCGTGATCAGCGATTTTCTGCCGCTCGAAGCGCACAGGAGCAGCGTGAATGCCGAAGCTTGACAAGTGCTTGTCGTCCGCCAGTTCCCGCACTTTTCCACTGGCGGCCAGCAGCGCCTTGGAGGGAACGCAGCCCCGGTTCACACAGGTACCACCCATGTCGCGAGATTCAACGATCGCTGTCTTCAGGCCGTACTCGGCGGCATGTTTGGCAGCGTCGAAGCCGCCGTAGCCGGCTCCAATAACAATGACGTCGAAGTCGAAGCTGGCGTCGCTCACCCGAACTGCTGCGATGTGGCGGTCATTGTCGCTCTTCGCCGCTCCAGAAGGAGAGGAACAGCGGCAGACGCCACATTCAGGGATTCCACCCGTGCGCTGTGGGGGAGCGTGACGGCATGGGTGCAGCAGGCCTGCAGATCCGGATGCAGACCTGAGCCCTCGGTTCCCAGCACCAGCGCCGTCGGCAGCGTCCAATCGAGATCCCAATAGGGAGAGGGAGGATCAGCCTTGGTCGAATCGGGCACCAGGGTGGCCACCACTTGCACACCCAAGGCCACCAGCTGCTTGAGTTCCTGCTGAAGCTGTGAAATCGCCATCGCTTCGCTCGGGCCAAAGCGTTGATGCGGCAGTTGAAGCAGAGCACCGGCAGAGGCCCGCAACACCTTCGTGCCGAGGGGATCAACGCCAGCCCCCATCCAGACCGCATTGACGTCAGCGGCCAGGGCCATGCGCAGCAAAGTGCCCAGATTCCCTGGATCCTGAATCCGATCCAGAACCAGGAGAAAGTCCAGCTCTGGAGGGACGGTGGGCAGTCGATCCAGGGGGCTCAGGCAGGCAACACCATCGGGTGTGACCGTCGTGAGAGCGGCCCGCAACACCTCATCGGTGACGATCCGCCATCGTACTTGGGAATAACGTTCAGCCAGGACCGAATGGCGTTGCAACCAGACTTCAGTCGCGATGATTTCCTCGGGTGCGTTGCCTTGCCTGAGAACTTCCTGCAACAGGTGGGTGCCCTCAAGAAGCAACAGCCCCTCGGCCTCTCGCCCCGCACGGGTGGCCAGGGTTCGCAGCCGTTTGACCAGGGGATTGCGTCGGCTGCTGATCAGGGGAGAGGAGAAATCCAGAGAACGATTCAGAACGCTGCGTGTTTGCGCACGTTCAGGCCTTTGTGAACGCTCAGATTGTCGCCATCCAGCTCAAGACCATTGATGGCTGCGATCTCACCTTTAAGTCCTTCCGCTGCAAGGTTTTCGACCATCTTTTTGATGACTTGATCCTCAACGGCAGTGTGATCAATGGGATCAGGGGTGAGTAGCTCAAGGAACTTGCCAATCTTGGAAGCAACTACTTCCGATGCGTTGGAGATCTTGAGAACGATCATGATTGTCGGAAGTTGCTACCCGACAAAGTTAGTGCGGATGGGGAGACTTGAACTCCCACGATGTTGCCACCACTAGTACCTGAAACTAGCGCGTCTACCAATTCCGCCACATCCGCTGGCGTGTCGTGTTTGACGGAATGACCATAGGGCATCGCCGATCTGTGGCAGCCCCGGCCGCGTAACAGACTATCCAGTTTGAACGCCGGCCGTCTAGACGGTCTCAAAGACTGTTGCCAAAATCCGGATATAGGGGATCAGCTCATCGATGATGGCCGTTGCAGAAGCATCTCAAGAGGGTCTCAAGCAACGCCTCAGTGTCAACGGCGGACACGCCTTGAAGGGAATGCTTCGCGTCAGCGGTGCGAAAAACTCTGCCCTGGTGCTGATGACAGCCAGCCTTCTCAGTGAGGAGACCATTGAGCTGACCAACATTCCCTCCCTCACAGACATCGATGGCATAAGCGCCATCCTTGAATCTCTGGGGGTTCAAGTCGACAGGCAGTCGGACTGCATTCGCCTCACCGCCGCCGAGCTCAGCGGCTCGGCCCCTCCCTACGAACTGGTCAACAGCCTTCGCGCGAGTTTCTTCAGCATTGGTCCCCTGCTTGGACGCCTGGGACACGCGCGGGTCCCCCTTCCTGGGGGTTGCCACATCGGGGCACGTCCCGTCGTCGAGCACATCCGCGGCCTGAAAGCCCTCGGTGCCGTCGTCAATGTGGAGCATGGAATTGTCATGGCCTCAGTGCCCGGCAGCAAAAAATGCCTGACAGGCGCTCAGATCGTGCTCGACTGCCCCAGCGTTGGCGCCACCGAAACCATTCTGATGGCAGCGGTTCTGGCCGATGGGGTCTCCACCATTGAAAACGCTGCTCAAGAACCTGAAGTGAAGGACCTGGCCAACTTGCTCAATAGCATGGGAGCCCAGGTCAGCGGCGCTGGCGGCCCGGTGATCACCGTTAAGGGAGTGGAGCGGCTCCGTGGTTGCAACAACTATCCGGTGATCCCGGATCGCATCGAAGCCGGAACTTTCCTGATAGCGGCCGCGATCACGCGTTCACCACTGGTGGTAGAGCCCGTCATTCCAGAGCATCTCAGCGCTGTGATCCAAAAGCTTCGGGATTGCGGTTGCTCCATCGAGATCAAGGGGAGGGCCGTGATGATCACCCCCGGCGAGATCACGGCCGTGGACATCACCACCCAACCGTTCCCCGGGTTTCCAACCGATCTTCAGGCACCGTTCATGGCCCTGATGTGCACCGCGAAGGGCACCAGTGTGATCAGGGAAAAAATCTACGAAAATCGGCTGCAACATGTGGCTGAACTGCAGCGCATGGGGGCATCGATTCGGCTCGAGGGCAGCACAGCCATCGTGGAAGGCGTGGCTCAGCTGAGCGCAGCTCCCGTCACCGGCACCGACCTCCGTGCAGCCGCTGCCATGGTGCTGGCTGGCCTCTCCGCCAAAGGAATCACCGAAGTGGCTGGTCTGAAGCACCTCGACCGAGGCTACGACGACCTCGAAGCCAAGCTCAGCGCAGCCGGCGCCGAGGTGAAGCGCAACATTCCCTGAAGAGGGGCCCTTCAATCAATACAATCCCTGTGAGGGAGCCTGGCGGAATTGGTAGACGCAGCTGACTCAAAATCAGCCGGCCACTGGTCTTGGGGGTTCAAGTCCCCCGGCTCCCATCCCTCCGCTGTAATGAATACCTACAGCCGTTTCCCTTTGGCTCTGACCAAAGGGAAGGGTTGCTGGGTCAAGGACACCCAAGGGCGGCGCTACCTGGATGCAGTCGCTGGCATCGCCACCTGCACCCTGGGCCACAGCGACAGAGCCATGCAGCGGGCTCTGCGCATACAGCTGCGACGGCTCCAGCACGTTTCCACCCTTTATCGGATTCCGGAACAGGAAGAGCTGGCCAGCTGGCTGGTGCGCAACAGCTGTGCCGACAGCGTCTTTTTCTGCAATTCAGGCGCCGAAGCCAATGAAGCCGCGATCAAGCTGGCCCGCAAACACGGCCATCAACTGCGCGGCATCGAACAGCCCGTGATCCTCACGGCAGCAGCCAGCTTCCATGGCCGCACGCTCGCGGCGGTCACCGCCACCGGTCAACCCAAGTACCACAGGGGGTTTGAGCCCATGGTAACCGGGTTTGATTACTTCCCTTACAACAATCTGAAGGCTCTCGAAGCCCTGATCAACCGCTACGAACAGGCCGGTCCCTCGATCGCGGCTGTTCTGGTTGAACCCCTGCAAGGTGAGGGTGGCGTCAACCCTGGAGACCTCGCTTTCTTCTCACGCCTGCGCGAGATCTGCACTGAGAACAACATCCTGCTGATCCTTGATGAGGTGCAGGTGGGCATGGGGCGGAGTGGCCGCCTGTGGGGCTATGAGCAGCTGGGCATCACCCCTGACGCCTTCACCCTGGCCAAGGGCCTGGGCGGTGGCCATGCCATTGGTGCCTTGCTGGTGAAGGCGTCAGCTGATGTGTTTGAACCCGGCGACCATGCCAGCACCTTCGGCGGCAATCCCTTCGCCTGCCGGGCGGGGTTAACAGTGGCCACCGAAATCGAACGACGAGATCTACTGACCAACGTCACAGCCCGCGGCGAACAACTGCGCGATGGGCTCCAGGAGCTTGTGAACTGTTTCCCCGAGCACCTGCAAAGCGTGCGGGGCTGGGGCCTGCTGCAGGGCATCGTGATCCGAGAGGGCAGCAGTTGGACGGCCCCCGCGCTGGCGAAAGCCGCCATCGACTACGGTCTGCTGCTGGTGGCGGCCGGCCCCTCAGTGCTGCGCATGGTTCCCCCACTGACCATCAACAAGCGCGAGGTGCGCAAACTGCTGCGCCGTCTGGCGGCAACCTTCTCCAGCCTCAGCTGAGTGGACGATCTGTCTGATCTGATCCCACGCTTCGATCTGTGTGGCATGGATCTGCAGTTGGATCGCATGCATGCGGCCCTCCACGAGCTCGACCATCCCTGTCGGACGATTCCCGCGATCCAGGTGCTGGGCACCAACGGGAAGGGATCCATCATCAGCTTTCTGGAATCAGCCCTCTGTGCCGCCGGCCTCCGCTGCGGGGTCACCACCTCCCCCCACCTGGTGAGCTGGTGCGAACGCATCCGTATCCAGGGGAACCCCATTGCGGTTAAAACACTGCGCAGCCAGTTGCAGGCGCTCCAGCCCCTGAATGAACGGCATCGGCTCACCCCGTTTGAACTGCTCGTGACCGCAGCCTTGTTGAAGTTCCAGCGGCACGCCTGCGACCTGCTGGTGCTGGAAGTGGGGCTGGGGGGACGGCTTGATGCCACCACGGCCCATCCATGCCGTCCTGTGGTGGCCGTCGCCAGCATTGGGATGGACCACTGCGAGCACCTGGGCAACAGCCTCACCGCCATCGCAACCGAAAAAGCGGCAGCGATCCCGCCTCAGGCCACCGTGATCAGTTGCGCCCAAGCCCCTGAAGTGCAGGACGTCCTGGAGACAACCTGCCGCACTCAGCAGGCCAAACTCCACTGGGTGAAGCCCCTGAATTCAACCTGGCAACTGGGCTTGCCCGGCGCCATTCAGCGAAGTAACGCCGCTGTTGCCCTTGGTGCCTTGCAAGCCCTCTCTAGCTTGGGCTGGTCGTTGCCTGAGGCTGTGATTCAGGAGGGCTTCGCCACAGCCCACTGGCCCGGTCGCCTGCAAACCGTGCATTGGGGCGACCACAAGCTTCGCCTCGATGGAGCCCACAATCCACCGGCCGCAGTGCAGCTGGCCGAAGAACGCAGCCAGTGGAGCGATGCCTGCAACGGTGTTGTATGGATCCTAGCGATTCAGGCCCATAAGGACGCTGTCGCCATGCTCCAGACGCTGCTGCAGCCCCAGGACCAGGCCTGGATCATTCCGGTGCCAAGCCACGAGAGCTGGAGCCGGTCGGCCCTCCTCCAGGAGCTGCCTCAGCTCGAGCTCCAGCTGCAGGAGGCCGACGGCCTCGAAGGCGTGCTGCACCAGCTCAGCAGTAACGGATGGCCGACACCAGTGCCGATTGTTGCCGGATCGCTGTATCTGATCGGTGACCTGTTCGCTCGCGGCGTTGTAACGGCAGAGTGAGCACAGCTTGCGCGTGGACTGTGCTGCGAATCTCCTGGTTATTGGGCCTTCTCCTGCCCCTTCTGCTCATGGCAACGCCTGCCCAGGCCCTGGACACCTCAGCTGGGGTGGGACTGCAGGACCGGGCCTTGTTCCAGGAAAAGGTGGACTACACGCTCACCAACCAGAGCAACGGCGACTTCGAGGGGCAGAACCTGGCCAACACATCCTTCGCTGGAGCTGTGGGCCGCGGAGCGAATTTCCGGGGCGCCAACCTGCATGGCGCGATCCTCACCCAAGGGGCCTTCGCCGAAGCTGATTTCCAAGGCGCTGACCTCTCCGATGCCCTGATGGATCGCGCCGACTTCGTCGCCACCGATCTACGCAATGCCGTCCTGACCGGGATCATTGCGTCGGGCAGCAGTTTCAGCAACGCTCAGATCGAGGGGGCCGATTTCACTGATGCCCTGCTCGATCGTGATGATCAACACCGGCTGTGCGGCGAGGCCGATGGCATCAACCCCAGCACCGGAGTCACCACCTTCGACAGTCTGGGCTGCTGATCCTCAGGAGCGCTCCTCCCAACCCCGAAGCTTGCCGGGATTGAGCAGGCCGGCAGGATCAAAGCGCTGCTTGGCCGCCACCTGATCGGCATCGATGACACCAAGGCCGCCGTCTTCCACGGTGATCACATGGGGATTAAACAACACGGCACCCGCGGCCCTGCAGTCGTCCATCAACCGGTTCAGCTGATCTGCCCCCTGCCAACGCACGAGCGGCAGAGCCGCCAGCCGAGGACAGCCCTGCTGACGCACAAGCTCGAGATGCCAGACCAGGGCATCACCCCAGCGTTGCTTCAGTGCCGCCATCGCTGGGGCCTCCGGTTGGGGCAACAGCATCTGCAGGTAGGTCCATCCCGGCTCTGAAGCCCGCACATGCAGGGTGGTGTGATTCCAGCTCAGCTCGCGCAAGCCATTGCCCCCGGAGAGATCCTCAGGGCCAAGATCCCGCAGGCTGGCGCAGGCTGACTGCGCCAGCCGTTGGAGGCTGTTGAGCCCATCGGGGGCGACGAGCAACAGCAGCCGGTTGGCTGAGACGGCAGGACCAGCCCAGCCGGGCATCCGCGACAGCAGCGGCTGTTCCAGCAGGCTCGCCAAATGGAGATCCAAGGCCGAGGCAGCGATCCGGTGCATCAGCTCAATCGCCTGCTCCCAGTGCTCGCAGTCCACACTCACCTGGTGCCAGTTGACCGCTGGAGCTGTGGCCAGGCTGAGGGCCGTGATGATGCCGTTGGTGCCGTAGGCGTGATTCAAGGCCTCCGCATCAGTCTCGCTGAGTTGATGGCGCTGGGCATCGGGGCGTAGCGGCACGATCTCCAACCCGAGCAGATGTCCTGGATCCCGCAGAAAGCCCCAGCGCAGCGAACCGATGCCCCCAGAACCCCCTGCAACAAAGCCGCCAATGGTGGCGCTGCGCCAGGTGCTGGGCATCAAGCGCAGCTGGCGTCCATGCCGGCGCAACTCCTGATCCAGATCGCGCATCACACAGCCCGGTTCCACGGTTACCACCCCAGTGAGCGGATCAATCGATCGGATCTGCCGCAGGGCCGTGGTGAGCATCACCACGCCACCCTTCAGAGGCACACATTGGCCGTAGTTCCCTGTCCCGGAGCCTCGCAGGGTTAAGGGAACTTGGTGCTCAGCGCAGGCCGAAGCCAGCCGTTCAACGACGTCCACCGAGCGGGGGCGGACCACCAACTCAGCACGGCAGGCCTCCAGCCGCGACGTCAGGACGGGGGAGTACTCAAAGGCGTCCCGGGAATGGCGCTGCAGCTCCCCCCGTTCCTCCAACAACTCCAGTTCCGGAACAGCGCTGAGAGCTTGTCGCAGGGCAATGAAGGCTTCGGCGCGACCCATGGCGTGGCGGAACACTGGTCAGGGTCTAGCTGCCCGATGACGACTGCCAGTGGCCGTCCACGAGAACCTGACACTGCGGAACATAACGGATCAGGTCCGACCATCCCTGGCCCTCCATGCAGATCAGATCGGCTGGAGCCCCGGCCCGCAGCACCCCATCCCACTCCAGTTGAAGAATGGCGGGCGGTGCCGTAGTGAAGGGGGCCAGGCCTAGGCGCTGCCAGGGCAACAACTGGGTCAACGGCATCGACGCGGCCAGCAGGGCCAAGGGATCGAAGTCGCCTCCCGGGAACCAGGGGTCAGCCACGTTGTCACCCGCCACCGCCACGGGAACACCACAACGTTGCAACTGACGGATCGGAGCCTGCGGACGCTGAAGTGGTGTGGCGTAATCCGCCCGCGCCAGCAACCAGGCATTGGTGAGGGGGAGGGCAATCACACTGAGCTGCGCAGCCGCCATGCGGTCTGCCAACTGCATAAGGCGTGGAGCTGACAGCAGGGAAAGACTGCTGGCATGGCTGCAGGTGACAGGAACCTGCACCGGCACGCGCCGCAGAGCCTTCAACAGCTGAACCATGCCCTCCGCCGGACCGCGATCCACCTCATCGATGTGCAGATCGACGCCGCAGTTGTGGCGATCAGCCAGGCGCAACAACACCTCCAACTGCTGGGTGACCACAGCCGATCTACAAGGAGGTGCCAGAACACCACCAAGACAGCCGCCACTGGCGGCCACGCGACGCGCCAGAGCATCCGCTTCAGCTGAACACCAGAATTCCAAGGGCACCAGCGCCACCAGCTGCAGATCGATGCGGCTGCGCCAGCGCTGCTGCAGGGTGAGCAAGGCATCCCAGCTGGGCTCAGCGCCGGGGCCACCACTGTCGACATGGCTGCGCATGGCCCGCAGCCCATTGGCGAATGCCCTCTCCATCGCGCGTTCTCCGCGTTGGAGCACGGAGACCACGGTTCGGGTGCTGTGCTCCCGCAGGTTGGCGTCCAGGGCACCCCCATAGCTGCCGCTGAGGTTGGGATGCTCCTGCCAGGTGTAGGCCTTGTCCAAATGGACATGGCAGTCGACCAAGCGCGGCAGCACCATCCGAGACGGTGGCACGTGTTCGACGGGCAGGGGCTTGGGCTCCCGCAAGCGCCCCTGATGCCAGGCAAGGCGCACGGGCGTTAGCCCTTGCTTCTCGACGTCCGGCAGGGGCGTTGAAGGGGCGAAATCCAGCAGTCCAAGGGGTGCCCATGCTTCAAGGACACCACTCCCCGGCTGGGCCTCAAGCGGCGGGGCGTCCATCACTGCTCAGCACCGTTGCTGGCATCGGTGCTGATGACCACAAAATGACCTGCCACACCAAGGCTGAGCACTTCAAAGCCGGGCAGATGCAAACCTGGCAGCATCTCCTTCCTTTCCATCCGGGTGGAGTACAAACTGGCCACTAGCAGGTTGCGACGAGTGGTGAACTGACCGGCCAACGCCGCCAGTGCATCCCGCTGGGAGGCAATCAGTTCAGGGCAATTGCGAATCCAGATACGCAGGACCATCGGCAGGGTCGGTTCGTCGCACAGTTCCTTAGTGCCCAACCTGACCAGCTGGTCTCCGGCATGAGCTTGATAGTCCTCCAACGACGGGTTGGACATCACCAGCGACAGCACCCCGGCCGCTGCACCCCCCCCCGCCAAAATCGTCAGAGCAGACCGACCTTGCGGACGCGATGAAGGGGACACCAGGCAGGCTGCAGCTCGTGTTGGTAGATTCTCACGGACGCGGCGGGCGTCGCCAAGTGGTTAAGGCAGCGGCTTGTGGCGCCGCTATTCGGGGGTTCGAATCCCCTCGCTCGCCCTATCAACAATTCAACAAAGCTCTGAGGAGAGATTCAGCACCCCAGCCGATTGGATCCGTGCAGGGCAGATCCAGTGTTTGGCGGATGTGCTCCACCTCTTCTCCCTCATCGAGGCATGCGGTGTTGAGGGCAACAGCAGCTACACTGGCTGGCTCACCGGCCCCATCAGGCCGAGCCCAATTTGCAAGGGTTTCGGTCGCCCACAGCACCGCTGCCTCCACCGCACCGGCTGCGTAATCAACGCGGACAACATTTAGGGCGACCCCTTCTCCACTGATCAGAATTTCCGCCTGTCCTGTCCCCACAAAGCGCGCAGGGATCTCGGAGCGTTGGTCCGCCTCCAGCAGAGACAGGCATGCTCTCACCTTGCCGACAGCCATATTAGTGCCAACGGCCAGAAGGCGCCGACAGGGCAGCGCCGCAGCCAAATCCACCACCACCGGCACGTCACGCTCAATGCCAGTGACCTTGGCTAGAGGCTGGCCCGGATGGTCGGGATCGATCACCGCGACGATCGGTCCAACACGGCGGCGCCTAAATCCCGCTCATAACGCTGCCGCGCTTTCACCCACACCGATAGCAGTGCAAGTCAAAGCCTGACTCCTGCATGGCGGATCCCCAATCCAGCCATCGCCGAAGGTCGCAAGCGATCGTCCTGCAACTCAAGGCCAACAAAGGGGTTATCCACCAAGTTGAGATGGCTGTCGAGATCCGGCCAACGGATCAGGGGCAACAACTGGGCCGCTGCACCGTTCAATAACGAGCTGTCGGAGTAACAGCCCACCACCAGGTCCAGCCCCTTCATTCTGCGCCACTTGGGCCATCAACAAAGCCTGACTGA
>NZ_JBGKDP010000209.1:0-10601 GCF_042954245.1 Parasynechococcus sp. | reverse complement strand
CGCCTCTCGGCTCCCGCGCAAGACAAAACCATAACACCACACCTCTCGCTCACGCAACCAACACGTGCTCCGCAGATCTGAAGGGTTGCTTCCACTGGCGAAACCCATTGCCAGAACTCCGTTTCAGTTGGAGGTCACCGCGATGCCAACGTGTTTCACCGAACAAAGCCAGCGTTTCCGCCCCAACTCAAACGAAGAACAGGTGCTGCAAAAAGCACGAGAACACTTCGAAGCCACGCTGATCGGCGTGCAGAGGGAACTCGCCGGCAGCGTTGCCGCGATGGAACATCGCCGCGCTGACGACGCCCTCAACTACGGCGAGATCTTCCTGCGGGACAACGTTCCCGTGATGATCTACCTGATGCTGGAAGGACGCTTCGCCATCGTGAAGCAGTTTTTGAGCATCAGCCTTCAGCTCCAAAGCACCAACGTTCAAACCCGCGGTGTCTTCCCCACCAGTTTTGTGGAGGAAGAAAGGGCGCTGGCTGCGGACTACAGCCAACGCTCGATTAGTCGCATCACCTCAGTGGATGCAAGCCTCTGGTGGCCGATTCTCTGCTGGATCTACGTCAAACGAAGTGAAGACACCGACTTCAGTCGTAGTCCTGAGGTGCAACGCGGTTTACAGCTGCTTCTCGATCTGGTTCTTCACCCCAGCTTCGAAGGCACACCGATACTTTTCGTTACCGACTGCGCCTTCATGATTGACCGCCCCATGGACGTGTGAGGCGCTCCACTAAAGGTGGAAGTGCTGCTCTTTGCAGCGCTTCGCAGCTGCGTTGGGCTGATGGAACTCTGCCAACGCCACGAGAACAGCGTTCTTCTGGGAGAACGACTGCGCCTGGGCCGGCAGTGGACCCATGACTTGCGGCAGTTCCTGCTGAAGCACTACTGGGTGACCAGCAAAACGATGCAAGTGCTTTGGCGACGGCCAACGGAGCAGTACGGCGAAACCAGCACCACAACGAATTCAACGTTCAGCCACAGGTCATCCCCGACTGGTTGCAGGACTGGCTGGAGAACCGTGGCGGGAACATGCGGACCGGACGACCGGATTTTCGCTTCTACTCCTTGGGAAATTCTCTGGCATCCCTGTTCGGGTTGCTGACTGCGCCACAGCAACGGGCCCTGTTCCGACTGGTGCTGCACAACCGGGATCACCTCATGGCCCAGATGCCGATGCGGATCTGTCATCCCCCCATGGAGGGCGTAGAGTGGGAGAATAAAATGGGCTCCGATCCCAAAAACTGGCCCTGGAGCTATCACAACGGTGGCCACTGGCCGAGCCTGATCTGGTTTTTTGGAGCGTCCATCCTTCTGCACGAACGCCTGAATCCCCAGGCCGACGTATTGCTGATGGGACAGATGAAAACGTTGTTAGACGAGTGCTATTGGAGTCATCTCAACCAGCTCCCCCGTCAGCAATGGGCTGAATATTTCGACGGCCCCACGGGAACCTGGGTTGGACAGCAGTCACGTACGTATCAGACCTGGACCATCGTTGGTTTTCTGCTGATGTACCACTTTCTCCATGTCAACCCAGACGACGTGCTGATGCTCAACCTCGACGAATCAATGGGTCACTGACGAACCAAGGGAGCAGTAGCATAAAAAAGCCGACTCGACGAGCCGGGGTAAATGAGCTAAACTCAAATGAGGGATCAGAACAGTCCGAGAGTGAGGGACTTGTCGATCGGAAGTGCTGCACCGATACCGAGATAGATGGTGACCAGGGTTCCGGTCAGGAACACGATCATCGCAACGGGACGACGGAAAGGGTTCTGGAACTTGTTGAAGCTTTCAATGAAAGGAACAAGCATCAGACCCAGGGGAACCAGGGTTTGCAGAGCGATGCCCAGAAGCTTGTTGGGAACAACCCGCAGGATCTGGAAGACGGGGTAGAGGTACCACTCAGGAAGAATTTCGAGAGGGGTTGCGAAGGGATCAGCCTTATCAACGAGCATGGCTGGGTCCAGTACGGCCAGACCCACCACACAGGCGATGGTGCCGAGGATCACCACCGGGAAGATGTAGAGGAGATCGTTCGGCCAGGCAGGCTCTCCGTAATAGTTGTGACCCATGCCCTTGGCGAGCTTGGCCCGCATCTTGGGATCGGAGAGATCAGGCTTCTTGAGAATGTGCATCGTTTAATCCAGGTGTTGAGGAAACAGTAGGAACGCAGATCACAAGGGACCAGAAATGCCCTGCTTCCGGATCATCAGGAAGTGCATAAGCATGAACACCGCCAGCAGCCAAGGCATCACAAAAGTATGTAGGCTGTAGAAGCGCGTGAGGGTAGCCTGGCCAACGCTTTCGCCACCGCGAAGCAGTTCGACCATGAAGTCACCAACAACGGGAATTCCAGCAGGGACACCAGAAACGATCTTCACGGCCCAATATCCAACTTGATCCCAGGGGAGGGAATAACCGGTTACACCGAAGGATACCGTGATCACCGCCATGGTCACGCCGGTGACCCAGGTGAGCTCACGGGGACGCTTGAAGCCGCCGGTGAGGTACACGCGGAACACGTGAAGGATGAGCATCAGCACCATCATTGATGCGCTCCAGCGGTGCACAGAGCGGATCAGCCAACCAAAGCTGACGTCGGTCATCAGGTATTCGACCGACTTGTAAGCCTCAGCAACAGTAGGCTTGTAGTAGAAGGTCATCGCGAACCCAGTCGCGAACTGGATCAGGAAGCACACCAGCGTGATGCCCCCCAGGCAATAAAAAATATTGACGTGGGGGGGCACGTATTTGGAACCAATGTCGTCAGCAATGTCCTGGATTTCCAGACGTTCCTGGAACCAGTCGTAAACCGGTGATGAGTTCGCCATGAACAAGCGGGCTCGAGTTGCGAAAGTCTACTGAGCACGCTTCTGCCACTGAGGCGAACCCACCGCGATGTATCCAACTGTTAACGATCTTTCAGACTGGCTGCGGCGCAGAGGGTTTCGAGCGCTGCGCCAACTAATCGCAGCGGCTCTTTGCTGCTTTTTGGTGCTGGGAAGCGCCTGCACAGTCGTTGCACTTAGCGACACACAACAGCTCGTGGTGGACAGCTGGCGCCTTGTGAACCAGGGCTTTTGGAACCCAGAGCAACTCGATGCGGTGCGCTGGAAGCGTCAACGGCAAAAGGCCATGGAACGCAGCATCGAGAGCAGCAACGATGCCTATGCAGCCATCGAATCGATGCTGGGTCAATTGGGCGACCCCTACACCCGGCTGCTTCGTCCCGAGGACTACACGGCGCTGAAAAACAGCACCAACGGCAGCCTCAGCGGTGTGGGCTTGCAACTGGGACCGGATGAAAGCGGCAATGGCGTTGTGGTGATTTCGGCCCTCGAGGGTTCACCCGCCGGCGAGGCAAACATCACCAGTGGGACTGAGTTGCTGTCTGTTAATGGCGGTGCCGTGGTGGATCTGGGTCTTGAGGGAACCGTGGCAGCGCTGCGGGGAGACGTGGGATCGCAGGTAGTGCTGACGCTGGACAACGGCAGCGGAGAAACAAGCGAACTGACCCTGGAACGCCGCAGCGTGGATCTCAGGCCGGTGCGCACACGGCGCTTGCGCAGCGGCAGTCACACTCTTGGCTATCTGCGGATCACCCAGTTCAGCGAAGGAGTCCCCGAACAGGTGAAAGAAGCCCTCACAGAACTCCAGAACAAGGACATCGAAGGATTGGTGCTCGACCTCCGCAACAACTCAGGTGGTTTGGTGAGCGCTGGATTGGCGGTCGCCGACGACTTCCTCTCCGGTAGCGCCATCGTTGAAACCCGCAACCGCGAGGGGATCAATGACACCATTCAGGCCAGTCTCCAGACGGTATACGACGGACCGATGGTCACCCTCGTGAATGGAGGAACGGCCAGTGCGAGTGAAATCCTGGCTGGAGCTCTTCAGGACAACGAACGCGCCACCCTTCTCGGGGGCCAGACGTTTGGCAAAGGGCTGATTCAAACGCTGACCAACCTCAGTGACGGCAGCGGCCTCGCCGTGACCGTCGCCGGGTACGTAACACCGAGTGGAAGGAACATCCACGGGGAAGGTATCGCACCCGATCGTGGATTGTCAGATCCGGAACCCCTGAATCCCGGCGGTGATGGTGATCGCTGGCTCTCGGAAGCCGAGCAATGGATGGAGGCCCTGCTGGAACAACCTACTGACGACACCGAGACATGAGCCAGCGGACCTATCACGACCCTCTGCACCGAGGTATTGGTCTTAACCGCCAAGCCCCAGCCGAGGGGATGGTGATGGACCTGGTGGACACGGTGCCGTCCAGCGCCTGCGTCGCATGCGCCAGCTTGGCCCGGCTTACCTCACCTTTCACAGTGCTGAATCCAGTCGATTCACCCACTCGCTGGGGGGCTTTCATCTGACGCGCCGTGCGTTTGAGCGGATGCTGCCGTTGGCACCAGAGCTGGAGACGTACCGGGGGCTGATCTACGGGGTTGCTTTGCTTCATGACTCGGCCATAGCCCCCTCAGCCACACCGGCGAAGAGATGTTTGGCCTGCGCCATGAAGCGTGGTCAGCGCGGGTGATCCGACATCACCCACAGATCCGTGACTGTCTGGAAAGCCATGAATCCGGCACGGTTGAGGCGATGGCGAACCATGCTGGAGCACGGACGCAGCCAGCCCTCACCCCCTGATCAAACACCTGGTCAGCAGTCAGCTGGATTGCGACCGACTGGATTACCTCTTGCGCGACAGCTACAGCACCGGAACGCGCTACGGGCAGCTGGATCTCGACCGCATCCTGGGAGCACTGACCCTGGCTCCTGACGAGGACATGGCCATTCATCCCAAGGGTCTGATGGCTGTGAAGCACTACCTGGTGGTGAGGAACTTCATGTACAGGAGCATCTACACCCACAGGCTGAATGTGGTGTGCAACTGGCTGCTGGAAAAACTGATCCTGACGACCCGACAACTGGGCCCTGAGCAGGTGTGGGCTGATGAGGTGATGGCCAGTTGGCTCTGGCAACCGGACCAGATCCGTTTGGAGGACTTCCTCGCCAACGACGACCAACGCACCGGCTACCACCTCCAGCGCTGGCAAGCCGAAGCGCCAGCAGCCCTGGCTGAACTGAGTGGGCGTTGTCTGGATCGCCGCCTGCTCAAAGCGATGGCCGTTGAACATCTTTCTCCCGCTGATCAACTGCAATTGCTCGCGACAGCCAGGCGTTGGGCCGATCGTCATGGCCACGACCCTGAAGTCTGCTGCGGATTGCGTTATCAACAGCTGCGCGGATACCACCCCTATCGAGGCGGATTGCGCCTCTGGGACGGGCAGCAGCTCCAAGCCCTGGAGAAAGCCTCTCCCCTGGTCGCCAGTCTCGCGACCCCGGCGGCGACCTCCTGGTTGATTCACCCCCGTGACATCAGTGCCGAGCTCAGGCAGGAGATGGACGTTGAATGGCCCCGAGCAGCAGCAGCGTGAAGCAGCCATGACTTTGAGGCTTCCCGACCAGCGCCTTGATCACTGGAGGGATCGTTTGCCTGATCTGCTGAGCAGGTGTTCCCGACCGATCGTTGATCTCGATTGCGGGGACTGGATCCTGAACTGCAGCGACCTCGCGGATTTGTGCGCCGCCGTCACCGAGGCAGGCCATCAACTCGGGCGCATCACCGGCCGGGTTCCCGAGACCGTTGTGAGTGCTTCAGCCTTGGGACTGGACGCGAGCCGATCCAACGCGCCTTCCAACCATGAACTCCGACCCACTCCTGTGACGACGGCTCCTTCCGAGCTGTTGTTTCACCACGGCACCCTGCGCTCCGGCGACCATCTCCAAAGTGAGCGCACCATCCTTCTCTACGGCGATGTGAATCCCGGAGCACGAATCAGTTCAACCGCTGATGTTTTGGTGTGGGGTCGCCTGCGGGGCGTGGCCCACGCCGGATGCGAGGGGTCAACGACCGCGAAAATCGTTGCCCTGCAGCTGCGACCGCTGCAACTGAGGATTGCGGACGTTGTAGCCCGAGGCCCCGAGGATCTGGCCCAGGTGGGTTTGGCTGAACAGGCCGAACTCAAGGATGGTTTGATCGCGATTGAACCCGCCGTCATCCAGAGCTTTCAAAAACGCTGACGTCGTTGTCAGGCCCAAAAGCCAGATTATTCTGACCGCACCAAAGCAGAACCCTGGTGTCGACGACCCGAACCATCCTCATCTGTTCTGGCAAGGGCGGTGTCGGAAAAACAACGACCACGGCAAACCTTGGTATCGCCCTTGCCCGCCAAGGAGCCAAGACCGTGGTTCTGGACGCGGACTTCGGTCTGAGGAACCTCGATCTACTCCTAGGCCTGGAGAACCGCATCGTCTACACCGCCCAGGAGGTGCTGGCGGAGACCTGCCGGCTTGAGCAAGCCCTGGTGAAACACAAGCAGGAGCCCAATCTGGCCCTGCTCCCCGCAGGCAACCCTCGGATGCTCGAGTGGCTCAAGCCCAAAGACATGCAGACCATCATTGCTCTGCTGGAACGCCAGTTCGATTACGTGTTGATCGACTGCCCTGCAGGCATCGAAGACGGATTCAAAAATGCCGCGGCCGCAGCCCGAGAGGCTGTGGTGATCACCACCCCGGAAGTGGCCGCCGTGCGGGATGCTGATCGGGTGATCGGGCTTCTGAACACCCAGGGCGTGCAGCTTGTGCAGCTTGTGCTCAACAGGGTGCGGCCAAAGATGATGTCGAACCAGGAAATGCTGTCGGTGGACGATGTCACCGACATCCTGGCGTTACCTCTTCTGGGGCTTGTTTTTGAAGACGAACAGGTGATCGTGAGCACCAACCGCGGTGAACCCTTGACCCTGAATGATTCGTCTTCCCCAGCGGCCCAGGCCTACGGCAACATCGCTCAACGGCTTCAGGGGGAAGACATCCCTCTGATGGACCCCTCCCAGGCCCGCCGCGGCCTCCGCGCCAGGATGCGCAAGCTGATGCAAACCCGGATTTTCTGAGGCGATGACACTCAAGGAATTCATCGACAAACTCCTGCGCCGTCAGCCCGCCAGTGCAGAAACAGCCAAAGAGCGGCTCCAGTTGGTGCTGGCCCACGACCGCAGCGACCTCAATCCGGAGCTGCTCGAACAAATGCGCCGCGAGATCCTCGAAGTGGTGGCCCACTACGTGGAAATCGACCTCGCAGAAGGTGATGTGAGCATCGAGACTGAAGACCGCGTCACCGCCCTGGTGGCCAACCTGCCGATCCGTCGCCCGATCGCCCAACCAGCGAAGGTGGAACCCTCTGAGCAGCAATCTGCTCAAGCTTGAAACCTCGGATCCTGACTCTCTTCACCCCCACTGAACAGCGGGTTGTGCTGTTGTTGCTCGAAGGCCTCAACAACCGAGCCATCGCTCAGCGATTGGTGATCAGTCATCACACCGTTGAGTGTCATATCAGCAGGGCACTCCGGACAAGCGGTTGTCGCAATCGACTCGAGCTGATGCTTGGGCTGATCAGGGATGGAGACCCTGCATTGAATCGCCAGGCAGCCGGTACGATGCAGCCCATGCCGGCTTAGCTCAGCGGTAGAGCAGCGCTTTTGTAAAGCGAAGGCCATCGGTTCAAATCCGTTAGCCGGCTTGATCTGTATCAAGATGACGGGCTACGGTCTGATTCGCCCGCCAGCAGCCAGATGAAGAACAACCCCAACAGCCAGGGGAGAAGATTCAGTTGAAGCGTCCAGGTGAAGACAGCTTCAAGGGGTTCCAGAACCCAATGAAGCAAGG
This sequence comes from Parasynechococcus sp., assembly GCF_042954245.1. Classification (GTDB taxonomy): domain Bacteria; phylum Cyanobacteriota; class Cyanobacteriia; order PCC-6307; family Cyanobiaceae; genus Parasynechococcus. The sequence goes on along the minus strand of NZ_JBGKDP010000209.1, from coordinate 2,864 downwards.
CCATCACCAGCAGGCAGAGCCCAACAAGCGAGATCACTCGAGCACCTCAACCCCTGCTGGAATGACAGCACCCCGTCGCACCATGCGCCAGCGTCCGTCCTCAACCCAGACCAACACCGTGCTGGCCTGGCCCGAGGGTTGAGGCCAGGGGTGCGGACCCAGCTGAGCGACATCAGGGAAAACCAGTGCCGCCTCTGCTGCGGTCATGCTGGCGGGTTGTCCGGAACGATTGGCACTGGTGGTGGCTAACGGCCCGCTGATGTGAAGCAGAGCTCGGGTCTGCTCACAGGCCGGAATGCGGCATCCCAGCGTTGTGCCGCCTGGGTTGAGATACCGGCCAGCACCGCCATCACGGGCAGGCAACACCAGGGTGAGCGCTCCAGGCCAATAGCGCTCAGCTAAGGCTGCAACTTCCCGATGGCACGGAACCGCAACCTCGTGGAGCAGGTCGTTCACTGATGCACCCATCAAAATGAGGGCCTTATCGGTCGGTCGGCACTTAAGGCGCCAGAGGGTCTGGGCTTGATTGGGAAGCACCGCCAGTCCCGGCAGGGTGTCGGTGGGAATGATGGCGGCTTCCCCGGCATGAAGCCGCAGCGCCAGATCGGTAGCGGCCAGAACCGGAGCGGGCATGAATCCTTCCTTCATCGCAGGAGTTGTATCAGCTTGGTGCGGCAGGTTTGCGAGCAAACGCAAAGCGAAGGATCCCCTCAAGATCGGCAGCAGCACTGACCTCCACCAAGCCAGCATTCCGCAGCAGCTGGTTCACCTGAGCGCTCTGGTCGTGGTGGTGTTCGAGCAGAAGCCAGCCCCCGGGCGCCAGCCCCGTTGGCGCTCCATTCACCACGGCCCGGATGGCATCCAAGCCATCAGCTCCCCCACGCAACGCCAAATGAGGTTCGTGGTCACGAACCACAGCCTCAAGACCGTCAACCACAGCACCGGGGATGTAGGGAGGATTGCTGACCACAAGATCCAGGCTCCCCCACCATCGTTTGAGGGGAATCCACCAGGACCCGAGGTGCAGCGAACAGTTGTGATGCGGGGCGCAACGCTCAAGATTGCGTTCTGCCAAACGCAAGGCATCGGAACTGAGGTCGACGCCATACCCCGGTGACGTCGGCCAGGCGCGGACCAAAGCCACAGCGATGGCCCCTGAGCCGGTGCCGAGGTCAGCCCAACGGGCGGGCGGGGTGATTTTGAACTGGCTCAGGGCCAAATCCACAAGCACTTCCGTTTCCTGACGGGGAATCAATGCGGCAGGCGACGACTCAAGCAGCACATCCCGCCAGGGACAGAACCCCACCAAGTGCTGCAAGGGAACATTCACGTGAAGGTGGCGCTCCCACAGGTCAGAGAGCACCTCAAGGGACTGCTCCAGGGCAACGGTGCGCGTGGGGTCCAGCAATAGTCGTTGCAGGCTGGCCCAACGAACGCCACCGGCCAGGTCAAGCAACCAATCGAGATCAGCCGCGGTGCCACCCCGGGCGAGTTGTTGGCGCCGCCACTGCAACAGATCAGTGCCGGCCACGGCTTTGCAGTCTTTCATGGCCAAGACTTGCGCCAATGCAATCCAGACTCACACAGCAGTTCGCTCTGACACTCAAGGGCCAAAAGCTGGGGGGCCAGCTCAGCAGGGGAGCACTGCAAACGAAGCAACAGCTGATCAAAGGTGGCCCCCCAGCCGATGGCCTCCATCAACCGTTGATGCTTGCCGCGTGAATCCCCTGACCTCAACGGGCACTGCATCCGGCTCGCCCAGCGGGCCGAAATCAGTGCTCCGCTGCGTTGCGGACACTCCACCACCACAAGCGCTTGGGCAAAGGCCACCAACCAATGATTCCGCGCCGCAAAGTGCCCTGAATGCACGCGACAGCCGGACCAGTTTGGGCTCACCAACAGCCCCTGCCTGCCGACCTGCTGTTGCAACGATCGGTGGTGGGCTGGATAAACACGATCCAACGGTGTCCCCAACACCGCGATGGGTGAACCGTTTCTGGCCAAACAGCCGCGATGGGCTGCAGCATCAACCCCTTCCGCAAGACCACTGAGAACGGGCCAACCCGCCTCGGCGAGCGCACGGCCCAGTTCTTCAGCCATTGCAAGGCCATGGTCCGAGGCGGAGTGGGGCCCACCACCGCAATGGCTGTTCGGGCATTGATATGCCGAAGCAGCGATCGATCCCCTTCGACTTACAGCCCGGAAGGGGGATAAGTGCACGTCATCCAAGCAACGAGGCCAGGCAAGGTCACCCGACAAAAAGGCACAAGCGGGCACGTCAAGATTCGGAGCAGCCCCGTGCTCGCGCCTGTAACGCTCAACGTCGCGCAAACAGTGCGCCGGCCAAGGTGTTCCATCTGCCAACCCCAGAGCTGATCAGGGCCGATGGCTTGATCACAGCAAAGCCTGCGCAGATCGGCCATGCGTGCTTTGCCCAAGCCAGGGCAACAAGTCCAGAGCCACCACCCCCCGCACCAGTCACAAGCAAGTATATTTGTACTATACTTGCACGGCGTTGGCGACTCCAGGTTCGATTCAAAACTCTTGGCGCACCAGCTAATCCATCATCTCCTGCAGCTGGACAGGCACGCCCCTCACGCACCATCACCAGATTCACAGACGCCTCCACAACCACCGTGTTTCTGCAGACAAAGCGAGAGACCCATGACCAGCGCACCCTCTGTTGACCAGGGCATCGGCAACCAACACACACCTCGTCGCCGTGGCGGAGCGGGTGGCGGCAATCCACTTGAAGAAAGACCACCGGCAATCAACACCCATCGCGGCCATGGCGGCATAGCCCAGGCCAGCAGCCTGGAGGGCTTCCACCCGGGCCTCCTCAAGCCACTGCACATAGGCCCCGT
>NZ_JBGKDP010000208.1:0-3265 GCF_042954245.1 Parasynechococcus sp. | reverse complement strand
CGCACCATCGCTGAACGTGGCGTGGTGCTGGTCGCCACAGCTCACGGCAATGCTTTGGCCAACCTGATCAAGAACCCCACCCTCAGCGATCTGGTGGGAGGGATTCAAGCGGTCACCCTCGGGGATGAGGAGGCCCGGCGTCGGCGCAGTCAGAAAACGGTGTTGGAGCGCGCCGCCGAACCGACGTTTCCGGTTGCGGTTGAAATGCATAGCCGGCGGCGCTGGGCCGTTCACACCGACGTTGCCGCCACCGTGGATCAACTACTCCGGGGCCTGAAGCCCAGGGTTCAGGAGCGCGAGCTGACGCCTGAGGGAGGCGTTCAGCTGGTAGGCCCGCCGCAGGCTTCCGGTTTGCTGCGCCCTCCGTCCCAACGATCGTTCGCGGAACAGCCGGTCTCTGTCCCAGTGCCCATGCCTGCGGCCAGTGCCCGAGGGGCCAGTGTAGCAGAGGAACCGTCTCCGCCGGCGACCAGCGCCGAGCATCTCCAGGTTCTCTGTTGTGGGGTTCCTCCCCGTGTTGTGGAGGAGGCCATCCGTTCCCACGGCTGGAGAGCGCGGGTTGTGGATGATTTGAGTGAGGCCGATGTGGTGTTGAGCGTTCGACTGGGCCTTAGTCGTCAACCGTCCCTGCGACGTCAGGCCAGGGATCTGGGGATCCCGATCCTGGTGATTAAATCCGACACCCTGCCCCAGGTGACCCGTTCCATGGCCCGTCTTCTGCGGCGTCAGGCCACCGAAACGGCCGCAGAGCTCACTCCGCCGGATCGGGTGTCTCAGGACGATGAATTGGCTGCTCTCGAGGAATGCCGTCTTGCAGTGGAACAGGTGGTGATGCCGCAAGGCAGGCCGGTGGAGTTGCTGCCTCGCAGTGAGCGTGTTCTCCGGATGCAAGCCGAGCTCGTGCGCCGTTACCGACTGCGCAGTGATGTCTTCGGTGAGGCTGAAATGTCCCGCCTGAGGGTTTTCCCCGGCTGATCGGCTGTCGGTTGATTCGCCCGGTGGATTGACGAAGGGTTGGCTGCTGTGGGTAACTATGAGTACTCCGGTGATCCGCAGGTTGCGGTTCAAACGGATCAATGGGCCGTCGCCAAGTGGTAAGGCAGCGGGTTTTGGTCCCGCCATTCCTAGGTTCGAATCCTAGCGGCCCAGTTTTTGTCCATGAATGATCGATCCCTGCTGGTGTTCGATTTCGATGGGGTCATCGTCGATGGCATGGCGGAGTACTGGTGGAGTGCTTGGCATGCCTGTGGTCGTCTTGAGGCTGTTCCAGAGGGTTTTACGCCTGATCAGGTGCCTGACGCCTTCCGTCAGCTGCGGCCGTGGGTGCATCACGGTTGGGAGATGGTGCTGCTGGCCGCAGAGCTGCCGGTGCTGAACCTTGAGGTTTGGCTGCAGTCCTATGGGGAAGCGCAGGCCTCAGCACTGCAACGGCGTGGATGGCAGCCGGAGCAGCTGCAGGCGGCACTCGATGACTCCAGAGATGAAGCCGTTCGGCAGAACCGTTCCGCGTGGTTGGCGCTGCATCGACCTTTCCCCGGTCTGGTGGAGCGGCTGCAGCAGTTGGAGGCTGAGGGGGTGGACTGGTCTGTTCTAACCACCAAAACCCAGGCCTTCACCGCTGAGCTGCTGAACAGCCTTGGCCTGCATCCTTGGCGTCTGAATGGTCGTGAGGCTGGCGCCAAACCTCACGTTCTGCTCCAACTTCAGCAGCAGCGAGGCCTGTGTGGCTTCGTAGAAGACCGCCGGGCGACGCTTGAGGCGGTGCACTTAACACCAGGGTTGGAACAACTGCCCTGTTTTCTGGTGAGTTGGGGCTATCTTCGCCCGCAGGATCAGAGCGGTCTTCCGCCTGGGATTGCGTTGCTCCATCCGGATCGCTTTCAGGCCCCCCTGGCGCAATGGTCCTGATTCGTTGCGGTACGTTTGTACTAATTGAGACGATTCGGCGCTTCTGTGGCATTGGATCTCTCGTTCCTTAGTTTCAGGTCCTTCTCATGCCTGCAGATATGAAATCCGGCACTTCCGATCCCCGTTCCTCCGGTGAGAGGGACAAGGCGCTGAATCTGGTTTTGGGTCAGATCGAGCGCAACTTCGGCAAGGGATCGATCATGCGGCTGGGCGATGCCTCCCGCATGCGGGTGGAGACGATTTCCACCGGTGCGCTGACCCTTGACCTCGCTTTGGGTGGTGGTTACCCGAAGGGTCGTGTGGTGGAGATCTACGGCCCGGAAAGTTCCGGTAAAACCACGCTCACCCTGCACGCGATTGCTGAAGTTCAGAAGCGTGGTGGTGTGGCGGCCTTCGTGGATGCGGAGCATGCCCTGGATCCCGTCTATGCTGCCTCTCTGGGCGTTGATGTCGAGAACCTACTGGTCTCCCAGCCCGACACCGGTGAGATGGCGCTGGAGATCGTTGATCAACTGGTGCGATCAGCGGCGGTAGACCTGATCGTTGTTGACTCGGTGGCTGCCCTCACCCCTCGCGCTGAGATCGAAGGTGAGATGGGAGACCTGGCGGTTGGCAGCCAGGCGCGTCTGATGAGCCAGGCGATGCGGAAGATCACCGGCAACATCGGCAAGTCGGGTTGCACCGTCATCTTCCTCAACCAGCTGCGACTCAAGATTGGTGTGACCTACGGCAATCCAGAGACCACCACTGGAGGCAACGCGCTCAAGTTCTATGCCTCGGTTCGCCTCGACATCCGTCGGATTCAGACCCTCAAGAAGGGAACCGAAGAGTTCGGCATCAGGGCCAAGGTGAAAGTGGCGAAAAACAAGGTTGCGCCACCCTTCCGCATTGCCGAATTCGACATTCTCTTTGGCCGCGGCATCAGCACCTTGGGTTGTCTGCTTGATCTCGCCGAAGAGACAGGCGTTGTTGTCCGTAAGGGTGCTTGGTACAGCTACGAGGGCGACAACATTGGCCAGGGTCGCGACAACACCATCACCTGGATGGAGGAGAACCCAGACGCAACAGCCACCATCGAAACGCTGGTGCGTCAGAAGCTGAAGGAGGGCTCAGAGGTCAAGTCGAACTCCATGCGGCCTTTGGCCGCCGCTGCGAAGACGGCTGCTGACAAGACCGTTGAGGCGAAGGCTCCAGAAGCCGCCGCCTGATCTCAGGCGGCTTGGGCCAGGGACTGCGTGCTGCGGACCTGGCCCCCCTGGGCCAGATCTGCCATCCGTTGCAATTCCTGGATGGCATCGGCCCCCTCAAGCTTCACCAGTTCTCGGCCGTTGCGGGATTCCACCCAGCTGATGCCGAA
>NZ_JBGKDP010000207.1:0-2732 GCF_042954245.1 Parasynechococcus sp. | reverse complement strand
AGACCAGGCCTCGGCATAGGCCCGATTAGCCGCCTGCTGCTGGGGATCATCGGAATCCAGCGGATGGGGCATCGTTCCAGCGATGGCGGCATTGGTGACGCAGAACATCGACTTCTGGAAACTGACGCAGATCTGAACATGCACATCGGTCTGCCCCCGACCGTTGTCGTCGTACCAGAGGCTCAGTTCCTCAGGCAGGTGGCGGTACATGTCCTGCATGCAAAGGCTGGGGGGAATCCCTGCACCCATGCTGGGAATCGGATCGGCGTAAAGCGCGCCGTACTTGAAATCACTGATGTCCGGTGAGATCTGCCTAGCCTGAGCATTGTACGACACCGTTCCAAGAAAGGGCATGCCGCGAAAAAAAACAGCCTCCACGTAGGGCACCGCCACATCCACCAAGAAGGTGAGACCCGCCTCGGGGGGAAGAACCCAGATCTCTTCACCACCGATCGACACCTTGTATTCAATCGGGCTTCCGGCCGCCGCCACCAGGCCGTCACGGATGTGATGCACCACATCGTTGACGCAGGTGACTCCCTTGATCGCGTAGCGACGGGCCAAGTCGACAAAGATGTCGCTCATCACCCGCCAGAACAGACCGAGGCAATAAATGGTGGTGAGCGAACGAATGGCCTCAGGGGCGAAGTCCGGATAGAGGTGGTTGTTCAGGGCCAGCAGAGGGTCGCGCGCCGACTTGCGCTTGATGATCCGCTGGCAGGCCTCTGCGAATTCAGGTGTGTCGAGATAAGCATCAAGCCCCCCAGTGCCATGCCAGAACATCGCCTTCTGGCAGTACTCGGCGTACTCGAAGTTGATCCGATCACCCATCAGATGGGTCCAGAGGCGCTTGAAGCTGAACCCCTCGTGGAAAAAGCGGAACACCGGGAAGGGGTTGAGCATCTGCTGCTCGCCCTGGTCCACTAGGTTCTTGCTGTAGGCGTCAAGAACCAGGCCATAGCTCTCGAGCACATTCACCACCTGCAGCAGATGGTCGGGGGTGTCTTTGAGCAGCGGCGTGTCACTGAGCAAACGATGGATCAATTCCTCCTGATCCGGAAGCACCGGGGGGTGAACGGGGGATGCGGTTGTCGGGGTCATGACGGATCTCCAGTGACCAGGCTGAGGCCCGTAGTGGCCGCCTCACTGAGGTTCGACAGCAGCTCAGGAGCAAGGCCAAGAACCAGCACACCGAGGCTGAGGGCGATAGCCGGAGCCTGTTCCCGCAGCGCCACGCGGTTGAGGATACGGGGATTCACCACCTCGCCGGGGGCGATCGCCAAGCGACCGAAGAAGGCGCGGTTCACCAACAGCAGGAAATACACCGCCGTCAGACCCGATCCCACCATCGAAAGCAGTGTGGCCAAGGGGAAGGGTTGCAGGCTGCCGCGGAAAATCAGGAATTCGGAAATGAAGCCGGCCATGCCGGGAATTCCGGCACTGGCCATCACGCCGATGATCATCAGAGATCCGGTCAGTGGCAGGCCACGCTGGGGATTGAGCAGGCCACGCAGTACGTTGAGGTCGCGGGTGCCGGTTTGGGCGTAAACGACACCCACTACCAGGAACAGCACCCCAGAGATCAGGCCATGGCTCACCATCTGAAAGAGGGCTCCCATCAACCCGAGCGGCGTGGCTGCTGCTGCTGCCAGCAGCACGTAGCCCATATGGCCCACCGAGCTGTAGGCCACCATGCGCTTCATGTCGGTCTGGGCGATCGCGGCCAGCGATCCGTAGAGCACTGAAATCGCAGCCCAACCGGCCAACCATGGAGACGCGAGTTGCCAGGCGTCGGGGAACAAGCCAAGACAGAAGCGGAGCAGGCCATAGGTGCCTAGCTTGAGCAGCACGCCTGCCAGAAGAACCGACACTGGTGTGGAGGCCTCGGTGTGGGCATCCGGCAACCAGGTGTGGAAGGGGAAGAGGGGGATCTTGATGCCGAAACCGATCAGCAGAGCACCCATCAACAGCAGCTGGGCGGTCATGCCCAGTTCACCGGCAAGGATCGGCCGCAGGCTGAAGTCCATGGTTCCGGTAACCAGGGCGATTCCAAGGAAGGCACCCAGGATCAGCACGCCTGAGACGGCGGTGACGATCAGAAACTTGGTGGCGGCGTAGGCCCTGTTGACACCGCCCCACACGGCGATCAGCATCCAAAGAGGGATGAGTTCTAGTTCGTAGAACAGGAAGAAGAGCAGCAGGTTCTGGGCTAAGAAGGCGCCATTCACCGCTCCAGAAATCACCAGCAGCAGGGCGAAGTAGACTCGGGGGCGATTCTCAATCGTGCGCGACGCGATGGCCGCCACCAGGCACAGCACCCCGTTCATCAACACCAGCGGTAACGACAGACCGTCCAGAGCCAAGGCGTAATCCAGCCCGATGGCATGCACCCAGCGGGCCTGTTCCACCAACTGCAAACCAGCATCGGTTGCATCGAAGGGCAACAGCAGGGCGAAGCTCGCCAGGCACTGCACCACCAGCAGCACGATGGACATATCGCGCAGGCGTGCACTTGACGGGGATCCCGGCCAAAGGATCAGAGCCAGAGCCCCGAGGAAGGGAATCAGAAGCAGGAGGGAAAGAAGCATCTCGGGGCGATCAGGTGAGGAACCAGCTCACCGCGGTGAGGAAAAGAACGATGGCCAGGAGCACCGTCAGCACGTACGACTGGCTCTGACCGCTAACGCTGAGCTTGAGGCTGTCGGCACTGGCCAGGGAGAAGCGAGCCACCC